>CALLHT010000068.1 GCA_938009335.1 uncultured Rhizobiaceae group bacterium | reverse complement strand
ATGGGTGTTGCGCGGCTTTCCAACAACTGGGTCATCGGTCAGATGGCCTATTGGTATGTGGAAATTATGCGGAACATTCCGCTGCTGCTGCAGATTTTCATCTGGTACAAAGGTGTAGGCGCTTTCCTACCGTCAAAACGTACACCGGCTGATCTTGGCTTTCTCGGTCAATTGAATGCGGCTGGCCTTTATGCGCCGAAGCCGATTTTTGCCGACGGTGCTGGCATGGTTGGTTGGGCATTGTTGGCTGCTGTTGTGATTACCTTTTTTGTCAATCGATGGGCGAAGAAACGCCAGATGATGACGGGAGAACGCTTCCCGGTGTTTTGGACTGGCTTGGGACTCATCATCGGTTTACCTCTCATAATGTATTTCATCATGGGGCAACCAATTTCCGCTGAATATCCGACAACAGGTAATTTCGGACCACGTGGCGGAATGCAGATCATTCCGGAGTTCATCGCCTTGCTAATCGCGCTCGTGACGTACACTGCAGCGTTTATTGCTGAGATTGTTCGTGCGGGTATTCTGGCGGTGAACCGTGGGCAAACGGAAGCGTCCTACGCCCTTGGGTTGCGCCCGGGTCAAACACTACGCCTGAACATCATTCCTCAGGCTCTGCGTGTGATCATTCCGCCGCTAACCAGTCAGTATCTGAACCTAACGAAGAATTCGTCTCTGGCGGTTGCGATTGCGTATCCTGATCTAACTGCGATCTTTGCAGGTACTGCATTGAACCAGACCGGACAAGCAGTGGAAATTCTGGGCATGACGATGTTGACCTATCTGGCGATATCGCTTCTGACCTCGATGTTCATGAATTGGTACAACGCCAAAATGTCACTGGTCGAGCGATAGGAGAGAGATCATGAGTAATTCAAAAACCGATCTTAGCTTTGTTCGCTCTGAAATGGTTTCGGCCATGCCGCCGCCGGTTAATGATTCCGGTGTAGTGGGTTGGATGCGCAGGAACCTGTTCTCCAGTGTCAGCAATACCATTCTGACCCTTATCGGTGTCTACATTCTGTATTTGATCGTGCCGGGCACGTTGAAATGGGTATTCTTTGACGCTGTCTGGAGCGGGCAGGATCGCCTTGCTTGCGCAACGACTGCACAAGGTGGCGAGCTTCCTGAAAAGTGGAAAGCAGCCTGCTGGCCTTATGTTGGAGCATATTTCAAGCTCTTCATTTACGGTCGATATCCCGATGCTGAACTCTGGCGTGTAAATGTCGTCCTGTTCATGTTCTTTGCAGGGCTTATTCCGCTTGCCATGCCATCACTTCCGTTTAAACGCGAAAACCTGATCTTCATGCTGGGCGTGTTTCCGGTGGCATCATTCGTTTTGCTTTCTGGCGGCAACCTTGACTATAACGGGTTCCTGCTTCCTGAAGCGATCATGTCACCGTCCGGGTTTAAGTTTTGGGTGGATTACATAATCCTGACGGCAATCATCGCAGGACTGGTTTTTGCCTATATGCGGGCAACAGACAGCGAGCCGACAAAACCAGCACTGCTTACAGTCATTGCTATGGCAGTTCTGGGCCTCATCCTCTTCGTCATGTCTGTCGACTTTGGTCTGGCACCCGTCGAAACCTCGCTATGGGGTGGGTTCGTCATGACGCTGGTCATTGCGGTGACCGGTATTGTTGCAGCGCTTCCACTGGGCATTTTGCTCGCCCTTGGTCGCCGTTCGGACATGCCGGCGGTGAGCCTTTTCTCGGTGATCTTCATCGAGTTCTGGCGCGGTGTTCCGCTCATCACAGTTCTGTTCATGTCTTCGGTTATGTTGCCGCTCTTCCTGCCGGATGGCGTCACTTTCGACAAACTGCTGCGTGCGCTGATTGGTGTGGCACTCTTCTCGTCTGCCTATATGGCGGAGGTGGTGCGCGGCGGCATGCAGGCGATCCCTAAAGGGCAGTACGAAGGCGCGATGGCGGTAGGTCTTAACTACTGGCAATCGATGCGTATGATCATCCTGCCGCAAGCCCTAAAGATCGTGATCCCGGGCATCGTGAACACGTTCATTGGCCTGTTCAAGGATACAACACTGGTGTCGATCATCGGCCTGTTGGACTTCCTTGGCATGATCAACCTTTCACACTCAGATTCGAACTGGGCAACGCCTGTGCAGGCGATGACAAGTTATGTCTTCTGCGCGTTCATCTTTTTCCTCTTCTGCTTCGGAATGTCGAGATATTCGATCTTCATGGAAGACAGACTTAATACATCACATAGGTAATCATCATGGCTGAAGCTGCTAAAAAAATGACGGTCTCCGAGACCGATGTCGCAATCGAAATCACCGATATGCACAAATGGTATGGTGATTTCCATGTGCTGAAAGATATCAATCTGAAAGTGATGCGTGGTGAACGCATCGTGGTTGCCGGGCCGTCTGGTTCAGGTAAATCAACAATGATCCGCTGTATCAACCGTCTGGAAGAACACCAGAAGGGTCAGATTGTTGTCGATGGAATCGAACTTACAAACGATCTAAAAAAGATTGACGAAGTTCGCCGCGAAGTGGGCATGGTGTTCCAGCACTTTAACCTCTTTCCGCATCTCACGATCCTTGAGAACTGCACGTTGGCTCCAATCTGGGTTCGCAAAACGCCTAAGAAAGAGGCCGAAGAAATCGCGATGCATTTCCTTGAGAAAGTGAAAATTCCTGAGCAGGCATTGAAATATCCGGGGCAGCTTTCAGGTGGTCAGCAGCAGCGTGTGGCGATTGCGCGTTCGCTTTGCATGAACCCGCGCATCATGCTGTTTGATGAGCCGACGTCAGCGCTTGACCCTGAGATGATCAAGGAAGTGCTTGAAACGATGGTGAGCCTAGCTGAAGACGGTATGACCATGATCTGCGTGACGCACGAAATGGGGTTTGCTCGTCAGGTTGCAAACCGCGTGATCTTCATGGATGAGGGCCAGATTGTTGAACAGAACGAGCCAGAGCAGTTCTTCGACAATCCTCAGCACGAGCGTACAAAGCTCTTCCTGAGCCAGATCTTGCATTAAGCTATTGGCTTAAATTTCTCCTACCGCAGTTTCGCCTTCTTTAGGTCGGAAAACATTAGAGGTGGGAGGAACTTGATGTCTAAGTTTTTGAGATATTTAATTTATCTTATAGCGGCCCCCGTTTTGACGGTGGCCGCCTATCTTTTTGCAGCACTGATCGGTGGGCTAATTCCCGCAAGTGTGCCAACGGTTCAAGCTGATGAAGGTGCAGAACCTGTTACGATCTATCTAACCGGAACTTTGCTGCATACAGACATTGCAATTCCAGCAACAGCGGATGTGCGTGAACGATATAGTTTTCTAGGTGAAACCGCGTTTCCACTGGATCATCCAGAATTGAAATATCTGGTGTTTGGTTGGGGTTCCAAAGCGTTTTACACAGAAACGGCAGATTATTCCGACATCAAGTTCCAAACCGCTTGGAAAGCGGCGACTGGCGATGAAGCCGTATTGCACATAGGCCCTGCGGGAAACTTAGAGACCAGTGAGGATGTTCACGCAATCACGCTTACGTCTGCCCAGTTCGATAGATTGCTGGATTTTGTGGATAGCTATTTCGAGCGAACATCGGGCATGCCAAACCTATTGGTGGGAGAAAGTTTCGGGTTCGGAGACGTTTTCTATCGCTCCAGAGGAAACTTCAACCTGCTGAACCCGTGTAATGTCTGGGTTTCATCGGCTCTAAGGGCCGCGGGGCTTAATAGTGGTATATGGACTCCAACCAGCTATAGCCTTTTGATCAGTCAAAAACTCTACAACTGAGATTTGAAAACACATGCCTTATGGCCGCCAGCCATATATCCAGTTTTGGCGGGCAGACAACAGTCTGGCTGGTGTCAGCCACATGCCCAAGTCCCTGAATTCAGATCGAATGCCGGAGAGATGATAAATCCTGCCGTTGGCACGCGCGGTTTTTAGAACCTTGGAGACACGAGGGATCCGCTCTTTTTCAAAGGCAGCAAAAGCATCATGGGCATTTTCATGAATATCAATCTGTTTCGCCAATACAGCTGCATCTTCGATTGCCATGGCAGCTCCTTGCGCAGCAAACGGGAGCATTGCGTGGGCTGCGTCACCAATAATGGCGACGGGGCCATAGGCCATGCGCTTGACCTTTGGCGTTTCGAACAAGGGCCATCCGGTCCACCGCGCCTGTTTTTCAAATATTGAAAGAAAATCTCCATTCCATCCATCAAACCGGGACTTAAGCTCTTCGGCATCAATGGTGATGGTTTTATTGCTGCTTGCGTTAGGCCCGTCGGTTATGACGACATAGTTTTGGTATTCACCGCCGCGAACCGGATAAGAGACCACGTGAGATTTTGGACCAAACCAAACGCAGGTGGTGTTTTCTTGTTCTTTGTCTTGTACCGGAATGAGCGCTCGCCATGCAATCTTTCCGCTAGATTCCGGTGGCTCAAGGCCGATGACTTCGGTCCGCAAGTTAGACCAAACACCGTCAGCAACAATAAGGCCTTTCGCTTGCAGTTCGTTCACATCTTGGTCTTGGCGGATCATCGTTGTGACGCCGTTTGCATGCGGAGCCATTTCGACAACTTCACTGGAAAAGTGAATTTCAATGTTTGGATCATTCTTGCAGGCATTGAAGAGGATGTTCTGCAGGTCAGCACGATGGATTACGGCATAGGGTGCGCCAAAGGTTGCTTTAACGCGTTCGCCAAGAGGAAGAGAAGTCAGCTTTTTACCTGTGATGCCATTGGCGATCTCTATGGATTGAGGCGTGCTGGCTGCTTCAGTGATCCAACGTCCAAGCCCCAAACTGTTCAACACATGCATCGCATTGGGTGAAAGCTGCAGGCCCGCACCGAGCATCTCAAAGCCCTCGGCTTTTTCAAAGACGGTGATTTTGTACTCTTTGGCAGCAAGTGCAAGTGCTGTTGTCAGGCCTGAGATACCAGCGCCATTAATGATGAAAGAATTTGTGTCTGACCTTATCAAGGCTTAAGCAGCGTCGTCTTCGAACGTACAGCCAGAAGGGTTGGTTTCGCCGGCTTTTAAATTGGCATCAAACCGGTAAACCGTCGAACAATAGGGGCAGACGATTTCGTTTTCATTGCCCATATCCAGGAAAACATGCGGATGATCATATGGTGAACTTGCGCCGCAGCACATGAATTCTTTGACCCCGATCTCAATAGAGTTTACCCCGGCATCATTCTGGAAATGGGGAACACCTGTTGCGGCCATATCAAAGTATCCTTCGGATTTTGTTTTCTCTTGCAAACCCTTCTAAAAGATCACACTCATGTTGCAAGCATAAATGCTGATTTGAGGAATTGAACGCCATGAAACTCGTGAATTTATCCGGAACGGAAATTGCCTACTTTGATGAAGGTGAGGGGCAGCCCATCGTTCTTATTCACGGATTTGCATCCACCGCTTCAGTGAATTGGCTTGGAACCGGATGGATTAAGACGCTTACCGATGCAGGTTATCGCGTGATTGCGGTGGACAATCGCGGACATGGCAAAAGCACCAAATTCTATGAAGAGAGCGATTATACTCTCACTAAGATGGCCGGTGATATTGCGGGTTTGATCTCTGAACTTGGGCTGACCACGCCTCATGTCATGGGCTATTCCATGGGGTGCCGGATAACCACAACGCTCGCATCTGAGTATGATGCTCCGCTTGGCAAACTGGTTCTTGCAGGTAACGGGCTAAACATGATCAGGGGAGGCTTTGATACCAATATTGTTCGCGATGCATTGCTTGCAGATACATTGGAGGAGGCGGCCCCTGGGACAGGCAGGGACTTCCGCGTCTTCGCGGAGAAAACCGGAAACGATCTGAAAGCCTTAGCCGCCTGCATTCGCGGGCAGGTTATTCCCCAATCCATCTTTGAAGGTTTGAGAAACGAAACCTTGGTCATTGTGGGTGATGAGGATGATATTGCCATCGATGGCGATAAGCTTGCGGGTCTTATTCCCAATGGCAGATTTGAAAACATCCCCGGCCGCAATCACATGAATGCGGTCGGGGATAAAGTTTACAAACAGAAAGTGCTCGAGTTTCTTGCTGCGTAATGTTTTGTTAGCGCGACAATCTTGGAACACTGTCTTTGATTGTTGTAGTTAGTTGCGCAAAAGCAGTTGTAATTTCAGCCGGAGAGTTTGCTTCAAAATAGAGTTCCTCTGAACTTGCACAGTCTCTGAGTGCCTGTGTGGCTGCGTCTCGATTTGGCAAAGCATTTGTGGCATAGGTCATGCTATTCGGAATTTCGTCATAGATCGTATTCACAACCGCCAAATTGAATCCGTTTTGCTTCAATTGATCACAACTATCAGAACTGAACGGACGATAGTAAAGATGCTCAGGGACATTAAAGCGCGTCCAGTATCCGTCCGTAACAAGTACGATCAGTTTTTTCGCCCGATTGCGGCGGGTACCGTCACCCTGTGTTCCAACCAGGGTCTCTATTGCGTTAAATGCTTCAGTGTAGTCTGTTTCACTCTCTGAGATGAACGGTGCGTTCTCTGATATTTTGCTTTTCACCAGAGCTTTATCATTTGAAGGTTCCAAGTTTTGAATCGCATTTTCAGCAAAATCAAGAATTGAAATACGTATCTTGCCGCGCGCTCCGTCCAGAAGAGACAAAGCCATATTCTCAGCTGAATTAATAATGCGTGTAGAGCGCAGCCCGATATTGTTTTGCTTGGCATATTCGACAAGTGTCATGTCATCTGGAGCCCATTTGTGCAAATGGCTATCGTCCGGAATGACGTGACATGCAAAAGCACAACCATCAGGTTCCGCAGGTAGAAGTTCCGGCGATTCGGCTTGCATCAACGATCGTGTGTAGGTTTGTAAGTTCTGAACATCCTGCGGAGTATCCGCAATAAGTGTCGAAGCTGAGCGGTCCAGCATCATATAGACATCAAGGTAACCTTGTGAGCCAACAGCTTCTGCGTTCACGCTAAACTGCATGTTACCAAGATTGCCGATTGATGTGAGAGAAGGCGGAAGGGTTCCCGTGAATTGTATTTCAACCTCATCCGAACCGTCTGTCGAAATGGAAAGATCGTAAGATTGTAACTGATCAATGTCAGGATAGTTTATAAGGAAGAATCGTCTAGCCTCTTGATTTGCTTGCGCGTCTGTAAGATCATCTGCGCTTGATGCCGCCAGTACCGCGGCATCGGCAGCTTGTTGTGCTTTTTTCTGTGCGTTCGCGAGCCGAGAATAATCCACCGCCACACCAGCTGCCATTAAAAGTGGAATCGCAAGAATTGCTGTGATTACTGCAACATTTCCATCTTCTTCAAGGCAAAAGTCTCTAATTTTCTTGAATAATTTCATATTATTACCCAGCCAAATAAATATGTATTCTCGTCATCATGATAATAGTTTTCTATTAATGGTTCGTTTAAAAAAATAGGGGCTGATCACATTTGTAATAATCCTTTCAGTACAAAGAGATTCTGATCACAAAATCGTGAATACTTAACGTCGTCAGCGCAAAACAATTGTTCACCAAAATCGATCTTGCCCAAAAACCCTGGAAACCTATAATCTTGTTCCTAAGTGAAAAGAGGTTCAAATGACCGCTAAGAAGAATATGGTCCCCGCCCCAAAAATTGTCGATCCGGTCTGGCAGGCAGTGCGCACCGAAGCAGAAGAGGTTATTTCCAATGAGCCTCTAATGTCGTCGTTCATGTATTCGAATATCCTGAACCACGACTCGCTTGAGGCTGCGGTTATTCATAGAATCTCAGAACGTCTTCATAACCGTGATTTCTCAGCGGAACTCATCAAGCAAAGCTTTCAGGCAATGCGTGATGATTCTCGGGAATGGGCAGAGACCCTGCGTATTGATATTGCGGCGGTTTATGATCGTGACCCGGCATGCAGCCGTTTGATTGAACCTATTCTGTATTTCAAAGGCTTTCAGGCGATACAGACACACCGCTTGGCGCATTGGAACCTGTTACAGGGAAACAAAGATATAGCTTTGTATTTGCAAAGCCGGTCTTCGCAAGTGTTTCAAACGGACATCAACCCTGCTGCAAAGTTTGGCAAAGGTGTGTTTTTGGATCACGCCACGGGTCTTGTTGTTGGTGAAACTGCTGCAGTTGGCGATGATGTGTCAATTCTTCATGGCGTGACGCTAGGCGGGACAGGTAAAGAGACTGAAGACCGTCACCCGAAAATTGGTGATGGCGTTCTTTTGGGCGCAGGCGCCACAGTATTAGGCAATATCTCCGTCGGGCATTGCTCTCGTATTGCTGCTGGCTCAATGGTCATCAAGGATGTTCCCAACAACGTGACGGTTGCCGGCATACCAGGCCGTGTGGTTGGGGTCGCAGGGTGTTCCGAACCTTCGCGCACAATGAATCAGATTATAGCTGAGGATAAGACCTGAGGTCTTTTCTGACGCTTTTGTCCTTCAGTTGGCAAAAAGATATTATTTCCGGTACGATCGTTTTACCTGACGTTTCTGACTTTACAGGCTGAATTCACCGTGTCAGAAGACGGCTTTCTACTACAGCATGCTGGAGAACGACGTGACACCCGAAGAAATTAAGAAACTCGACGCTTACTTCAAATCCGTTTTTGCAAATCCCCAGCTTGCTGTCCGTGCTCGCCCCAAAAAGACAGACTCATGCGAAGTCTACAAAGGCGATGAATTTCTAGGCGTTCTTTATCTCGATGAAGATGAAGGTGAGCGCTCTTACAATTTCTCAATGGCAATTTTGGATATTGACCTGGACATGTAAGTTCCGTTTTGCGTTTGAAGCCTAGTTCGCCATCGCGAGCGATTTTCCAGATAACAAATCTTTTGCGTAAGCTCGAACGGATTGGTCCAGTTTCATCCAGTCCTTCAAGAATCGTTTGTTGAATCGGTAAGTGACCATAAGGTCTGTGCCAATGTGGATATCACGCATGCACATTGGTGTCCCAATTTTGGATATTTCTCTTACGCAGCGCACTGTAAACGGGTAGGGGCTATTGGCTTCATAAAACATGTCTTCGTCTATGAAACCGCCTGATTCACTCAGCGGCTGCCGAATAAGACCTGTTCTATCTTCAACAGCCAATCCATCGAAATACAGGGAATAGATGGGCTGCAAGCGGCCGGACATATCAAACGACATAGTGCGTGGCTCAATTGAGAGGAACACCAGCTCTTCCATATTGCCGGAGTTGTTAAACACGTCACCTAATTCGTCCGTATAACCTGAGAGCGTTGGCCAATGAAGATAGAGTTCAATTCGATCATGAACGCCTGCCTGTCTTTGCTTGGGAAAGCGAATGACGTTTTCCTTAACATTCAGCACATTATTTGCGACGACGATTTCCAATTCCTGTGTGGAATTTGAGTGGCCCGCGCGAGACAAGTCACCGCCAAAATGATGTGCGCTGAAAAACAAGCCGAGAGACACAATGACCAAAAAGCCACTGACAAGAAAAAATACTTTTGCAGAAGATGAGAGTTTCTCGTCTGAAGCAGGTTCTGAAGTCACGGACGCTGTGTGGTTTGCATAGTTAGGAATGCGTCGACGAATGCCGGCATGCCCATCGCGGGAAGCAGCACTTGTTGCAATCTTTAGACTGGATTTGGAATGCTGCCGCATAATGTTTTTCGCCGTTCTACTGTGTTGGCACAGAAGTTGCTTTGATTCCTTCATTATAGAAGGTGGGTGATTCTGACCTTCGCGAAACATGGTAAATACAAGGTAAATTCTGTGTCCCAGATGGCGATGATCCTGTTTATTTCCGCTCTCGGCTTTGTCGGTAGTGCGCTGGTTGCTTACTCTGGTGGATTGTTGACGGGTTCAAATGGGAGTTATCAATTGTCGTTCCACAGTTTGCCGTCGGTGGTCCTTGGTTTCCTAATCTGTATGTTTGCCGGGCCGTTCATTACTGCTGAACAAGGTCTAGCCTATTGGCGTGAGGGTTTTTTCTCCAGCAAAGCGCTCTCATTTGCAGTTTGTGTTAGTCTGGTTTGGAGCTTTTGTTCCGGCATAATGATTGTACAGTTCCTAGCCTACATGGGCTTTCTTACGGTATAAGCACTCCTACTAAACACAGTTTCAGGTGGTGCTAAATGACCCTATATTCTATCGATGCAACCCGTCCTTCACTTCCCGATGCCTTTCATTGGATCGCACCCACTGCCGTCGTCATCGGCAATGTAACGATCTCTGAGGGAGTTGGGATTTGGTTTGGTACGGTCATCCGAGGCGACAATGAACCGATAACCATCGGACGAAATACAAACATTCAAGAGAATTGTGTATTCCATTCAGATCCCGGATTTCCGGTAAAGATTGGTGAAGGTTGCACAATTGGTCACAAAGCGATGATACATGGCTGTGAAATTGGGGATAACTCCTTGATTGGCATGAGTGCAACGGTATTAAATGGCGCGAAAATTGGAAAGAATTGCCTCATTGGAGCCGGCGCATTAGTGCCGGAAGGCAAAGTTATTCCGGATAATTCCATGGTCGTTGGCGTACCGGGCAAAATCATTCGTGAACTCGATGACAATGCGATTTCCGGACTGAGAGCTTCCGCACTCCATTATGTGGAAAATGCCAAGAGATTTGCACAAGGCCTTGAAAAAGCATAAAAAAAAGGCCGGTTCGCAAAAGCGAACCGGCCAATGTGACCCGGTCTGGTGGGGACGGGGGTAGGTGGGGATCGACCAGGTCAAAAGTCTATATTACCAACCCAAATTCTTAGTAGCGACAAATAAATGTTACATAAAAGTGTAACATATGTTTCTGACACTTTAAAGTCTACTTATCCTCTTAGGTCTCTAATATCTTGCCAATGGCCAGAGTGATGCTCAGCTTGGCGTTTCAAAAACGTGTATTTGGTGTGGTTCCACTGACGGATTTTCCCGTCAAGATTGTCCAGAACATAGTCAGCTTTATCTGTTCTAACGGTTAGCACAGCGTGTCCCTCTCCATTTGGCTGTCGAACTACAGTTATGAGCAGGCTCGAAGCAGGCCAACCACGTTGCATCAGCATATGCCGCTTCATCAGAACGTAATCCTCACAATCGCCATAACTTGTCGGGTAAACCCAAACTTCCTCGCGATTATACGCTTCAAAGTCAGTCACTGGTTTTATGGTAGAATTAGAAAACGTGTTGACCTCGACCAGATCATTCCAGCGCTCGCGAGTTAACTTCGGAGCGCGGGTGGATTTGGATTTGATCCGACAGTCAGAACGATATTGCTTACAATACTCATAATGTCCGATTGGCTGAGAGGTTCTCCCCGTTGTTATCATGTGGTCGCCATTGCCCACCGCATGTGTTGATTGCAAGCTTGCAAATAGAAGGATTGAAGCAAGTCCCCCAACTTTGGCTATTTGTTTTTTCATTGCCGTGTTCCCCGTTAGTGAGAGGAAACTCGCATAAACAAATTTAGATCAGAGAAAAAAAGATGGTGGCCTTTAAGCCAATTTAGGCTCAAATTTTGGGAAAAATCGCAGCAGTTTTTATGACAACACAAATTTAAATTGACTAAAATTTTAGCAATTGAAATCAGCCTCACGCCGTGTCCGAACGGAGTTTGTCAATAGAACCTGGGGGTGCGCGGTCAATTCAAAAGAATGGTGTAAAGGGCGTTTGCTTCTTATCTGGCGACAAAATCACGTAATGTATCATGCGTTTGTAGAATGGCGAATTCCAAAGCAACACCTTCATCAAAGTGGCGAACCACTCTTCCTCGCATGTTTCCAAGCCAAATTAATGTTCCAATCGCAGGACGCACATCAAGTTCAACCGCAGCACCGGAAAGGGAAAGGTCGATGATACGCACGGAATAGCTGCGCCCATCTTCGAGCTTGATTTCCGCAAGTCTTGTTGTTGGAATTACGCGTTCATGTCGGCGATCTTCAGGCAAGCTGAGCTCGTGGCGATTGGCAATCCAAGTAATCTTAGCGGCAAGTGAATCGCGCTTTTGTTGGGTTGCCGTGATGCTCATAACAAAGCCGCCGGGGAAAATTCTAAGAATTTGGCCTTCAAGTCTTCCTACATGGTCCATGTATGCAATGACCGTTTCACCAATATCTCCTGCACCTGGTCCGAATACTGCGGCACTGCCTGGAGACATATGCGAAATCTGGCAAGGATATTCTTGCTTGTTAGCCAGCATGTAACGGCCAAAAACAGAAAGGTCGACGCCTTGGAACTGGCGTTCAACCTCTGTAACGTCTTCAGGTTGGTTGTGTTTCAGGGCGCTACCGAGCATTGAAAAGAATATCCACGACAAATCATAAGGGAATCATTAACCCCCATTATTTGATTAGAAGGTTAAGGAATGGTTTTCGCAAGCGCTAGAACCCCAATTTCTACTCAATTTATTCGTGAATTTTGACTTCTCTGCTCAACGTAACCAAGTATTTCGTGGTTACCGTAGGTCAGTCATGCCACCGTCAATGACAGTCAAATGCCCCACCTGCCGTGACTTAGTCTGCGTTTCACTGGTTTTCCGACCGAACGGCGTAACCATTGAGGGGGTGTTTGTCTCAAAACCTTGGTCGATAAACCGACAGGATTTTACTCGGTTGCCACTAATTGGGTCGCTCCCAATCCATTTTTCCTGCTTGAGTGGCGATGCAACGCCCATAATGCGTTTTGCAGAGGACGAACCGTTTTGAAGTGGTAGGAGCAGTATCTCGTACTCACAGAAGCGGTTGCCAAGTGTTTGAGCAACGCAAGAGATCGTGCAAGGTGTGTTCAGATTATGAACGTCTTTAATGGCGTTCATGATTGAGAGATTGTCATGCTCGTCCCACAGCACGAGAAATCCTAAGCCCTTCAGCTCTCTTCCATACGCATTGCAAAGCCGTGTACCTGCCAATCTAAAGCTCACACTGCGAAACGCTTCATTCACCTCGAGAATAAAGGTATCACCTAGCAGCTCACGGATATCGCTCGGTTCTATTTCGCGTCGATCTGGAGCCGCTCGCATTCCCCGCAGATTATTCCAATAAGAATACAGTTTCTTGGAATTACCATGTCTCATTTAAAAGTACGCCCATTTACTATGCTATCCAATTTAGATACGGGTATGGCCCACACGTTCATGCCAATCGATCTGGTGTTGACTAAGCAATTGCCGTGCCACCTTTCACGTCGCTGTGAAGAAAAATCGATACAGATGGATTTTCACACGAACGACCGAGATGTTCAGATCGCTCCATGATGACCTTTTCTAAGCGTGTTGAATTGCGGATCTGCATAAAGTTGTAATGGAAGATTTTGGCTGTAACCATGTTGACAAAGTCGGTTATCAACAAGAAAGGGGAGGCCGGCTGCGTTAACGTTAACAGAACATTAAGGCTTGATATAAAATGCTAGTTATGTGATTTAGTCATCACTCTAAAGGCGCGGGAAACCGCAGCTTAACTGTTCTGGTCGGGGCTGTTTAGTCAGTTGGGGATGACCATAAGCTCGGAGCTTCGGCTCCGGGCTTTTTTTTATCCGCTATGCTAAGCCCTAAGCCGAAACGGGGTAAAGGTTAACAATGAAGCTCAAATCGCAACAAAATCCGCCAATAATAAATGCCCCTTTCATCATCTTGATCTGTCTCTTTGTGATGCTTCTGGTGCATGTTTATAAAACTTATTCGGTTACGGGCAGGGATCTGCTTGAGTTCACGTTGCAATACGCTTTTATCCCGGCCAGATACACGGACCTTGATCTCAATCTATATTCGCCATGGGCAGGGTATTGGACCCCAATTAGCTACAGTTTCATTCATGCAGATTGGCTGCATCTTATTGTGAATAGTTTTTGGATGCTGGCGTTTGGCTCAGTTGTAGCCCGACGTCTTGGCGTTGCAGCATTCGTTCTCTTTGCTGCTTTGGGTTCGATCGGCGGGGCATTTGCTCATTATATTTTTCACATTGACGAGTTGGTGCCGATGATAGGAGCATCCGGTATCGTTTCGGCGTGTATGGGAGGTGCTTGCAGATTTGCATTCCCAAACGGAGGAAGATTCTCGCCCGATAATGCGAATATGCCGATACAGTCTATCCCTGAAACGTTTGCAAACAGTCAGGCAATGACGTTCATTTTTTTCTGGTTCTTGATCAACTATCTTGCGGGCAGTGGCATCATTAGCCTTGAGTCAGACAGTAATCAAATTGCATGGCAAGCGCATGCCGGTGGTTTTTTGGTTGGTTTTTTCCTTATCCCATTTCTGGGAATTACAAGTAGAGATTGATCCCTAAAGAGGCCACGGCTTAACCGTTTAACGCCGATCTTAGTCCATTCTCTATCAGTGTCTGCAATTTAGCTTTTGCTACCAGATACCCTTGTTCTATCGCTTCATCAGCTTTGTGGAAATCAGATAGTCCGATACCCTGTAGCTGTGGCCGGATGGAAAAATCGGGTGGATCACCGGCCAATCGTGAGCGTACGATTTTGTCCTGGATGATGTTAAACGCTTCGATCATGACGCCAGTAACGCCCAGTCTCGAACGATTATGCGATGCTGTCTTATCCTCGCTCGTGGTCAAATTGAACCACGATGCAAGTCCTGCATTACTTTCAAGTGACAGATTGCCATGCTGCTCATCTATTGGAATAGACGAGGAGCGTACGATTGCGGAACGTCCAAACACCTCACTACCGAGATTGACCGCCAGAACGATTTTTTGCTCAAAGGCCCTGCATGCCGAGACCGGGACCGGGTTGACCAGCGCACCATCTACCATCAGGCGGCCACAATGTGTAACGGGTTCAAACACACCCGGCAGCGCGTAAGACGCTCTTATTGCTGAAACAAGAGAACCATTGTCGAGCCAAACTTCATTGCCGCTATTGATATCGGTTGCAATGGCAATAAACCGCCGATCCAAATCTTCGATTTTGAGATGTCCGATTTCGTTTTCCATACGCTCCGCTAGGCGGACGCCGGAGATTAAGCCCGAAGCGCGGAATGCAAAATCCATGTAGCGCAGGATATTTCGCCGTGTGATCGAACGCGCAAACTCTTCCAACTCATCGAGTTTTCCCGCGAGATAGCACCCACCGACAAGGGCGCCGATGGATGTGCCGGCGATCATGCTTACCGGAATATTTGCTTCATCGATCGCCCTTAGGACACCAATATGGGACCAGCCACGTGCAGCCCCACCGCCTAATGCAAGGGCAACGCCGCGTTGTGGCGTTGTGTTTGTGGCGTTGGTTTGCTCAATTGATTGAGCGTGCAATGGGCTTTGGTCTTCGGCCTCTTTCCTACGTTCTTGGGCCGGGAAGTCCAATATATTTGCATTTTCTTGCGTCATCTTAACCTGATCCTGCCACCTAATTCGCATCTGCCCCCCGCAAGTAGGACACGTAAGTGGCTAAGTTATGAGTTTGAGCGCAGTTTACCATCTAACAGTTAATGCAATTTCTATGCCGATGGGGTATTAGCCGCACAGGCCTGCAATAGACTATTGATTGGCGATTGCCAGCCCAACCACAACAAGCATGGATAATGCCATGAAAATATTTATGGCGCGTTGCGTTGTTTCGGCCAAATTCATCCGTCTTATGCTGATGCCAACCAGAAGCCAGGCAAAGTGGATTGGGATCCAGATCATAGTCCACAGAAGAAGTTTGATCGTGACTTCGCCCGCCAGCTGATCCGGGAGAAAACTAAAGCCGGTGAACAATACAGTATTTGCCACATAAGCTTTCGGGTTGATAGCTTGCAATGCAATACCATCGCGAAAACGAGGCGCCTCAGTTGCTTCAATGAAACCAATCTTGCTGCCTGCAAAAGCGACTTTAGCAGCAAGGTACACCATGTATGCAACGGAAAGGACCAGTAATGTTTCCCTAATATATGGAATTGCAAACACGGTGGCAGCAAGCCCTGAAATGACAGCCATAGCGACCATCAAATTGCCAGCACAAAGACCCCAAAGGTACGTGCTTCCTGCCTTAAATCCGAAACCTGACCCTACTCCCGCCACGCTCAAAACGCCGGGGCCGGGCGTGATGATCAGGAATATGCAGGCGAGGGCGAATTCGAACATTGGCTACCGCTCAATGCGAACTAGTTTTGGGGCTCCGCTTTCGGTCGTTACCTTGCGATAAAAACAACTGTAAGCGCCCGTATGGCAAGCGCCTTTTCCATTGAGCGCAACTTTCATGACAATCGCATCCTGATCGCAGTCGGTCAGAATTTCGACAACGTCCAGTGTGTTACCTGATGTTTCGCCCTTCATCCAGAGTTTGCCACGTGATCTGCTCCAGAAATGCGCCTTGCCGGTTTCTACGGTTTTAGCAACGGCATCTGCATTCATATGGGCAAGCATCAATATCTCGCCGTTTGAAGCGTGTTGTGCAACAGCGGTTACAAGCCCATCGGCATTGTATGACGGGGTAAAGGAAGAGCCGTTTTCCAGCTCTTCTTTGTCTTTGATATTGGAGGTTGAATTCATAGTGCCCTACCGATTTTGACCTTCGGTAGGTTATGAATTAATCGCGGCCCATACGCAACATAGAGAAGAAGTTCTGTTGTTCTTCCGGGCTGTCATGAAACGCACCTGTATAGGCAGTCGTCATGGTGGTCGAGCCTTGCTTGCGGATCCCACGCATCGCCATGCACATGTGCTCAGCTTCAATCATAACAGCAACACCACGCGGTTGCAGCGCATCGTCAATTGTATGAGCGACTTGTGCGGTCATATTTTCCTGTGTTTGAAGACGACGTGCGAAAATATCGACTGTACGCGCAATCTTTGAAAGGCCAAGTACGCAACCGTCTGGTAAGTAAGCGACATGCGCTTTGCCAATGATTGGAACCATATGGTGTTCACAATGGGAATGGAACGGAATATCCCGCACCAACACCATGTCGTCGTAACCGCCAACTTCTTCAAATGTGCGGCCAAGCACTTCCTCGGCATTCATGTCATAGCCGCCAAACAGCTCTAAGTAGGCTTTGGCAACACGTTTAGGCGTGTCCAGCAAACCTTCACGTTCAGTATCTTCACCCATCCACTTCAAAAGCACACGGACAGCGTCCTCCGCTTCTTCACGCGATGGGCGTTCTTCTTTAGGAAGAATCTTGCGTGTTTCTAATTTTTTTAGACTTTCAAGAATTGCATCCATGCTTATCTCCCGACTGGGCATTGGTTAAACTCCGCGTCATGATGTCGTTTCGGACCAGTCGCAGCCGTTTCACCAGAAATACCCTTAAAGTGGTGGGCATTGGATGCTTGGCTTTGGCCGGGTTCCGGGGCTTTCAGGGCGTTTTACCCATCCGGCACGGTGACCTGACTATTTCGATATAGGGCATTTTCAAATTTGCTCAACATTTAGTTTGATCAAATCAGTCACATAATCATCGACGAAATGTGAACGAATGCCTATATTTGAACGAGTACATTGTGGTTTTTCTATGCTGAACCGAAGGTGAACAGTCTTGCTTGATTCCGTCTACAACGCCAAAATCCTGGAATATGCAGGGAATATCGCACATATCGGCGAACTTGAAGAGTTTGATGCGCGTGCAAAGGCGCATTCAAAACTATGCGGTTCTACTGTGGAAGTATTCCTGAAAATGGACGGAGATTGCGTTTCGGATTTTTCGCACAAAGTGAAAGCATGTGCGTTGGGGCAGGCGTCATCATCCATAATGGCAAATGTGGTGATAGGGTCTACGGCTGATGAGTTGCGGGATCTCCGCTCGAAAGCACATGCAATGTTGAAGGAAAATGGTCCGGCCCCTGCGGGAAAATTTGAAGACTTCAAGTTTTTAGAACCAGTCCGTGAATATAAAGCGCGTCATGCATCAACCCTTCTTACATTTGATGCGGTCGTGGATTGTCTGGATCAGATAGAGGCAGCCCGCCAAGCGGCAGAATAATGTCAGGCGAAAGCAAACGATCCTTGGATGAATCATGTTGCGAAGGAACGCACCCAACCGATTCATATGATTCACGAAATTCTCAATCCCGAAACTGGCAGGGCCATTGGCGCAAAACCCCGGGCCGATTGATTGGTATCGGCCTCATTCGATTGTATCAGCTCACTTTGTCCGGGTTCATTGGTAATTCATGCCGACACTTGCCAACCTGTTCAGAATACGGATATGAGGCGATTGCGCGTCATGGTCTCTTGCGGGGGGGCTGGATGACCGCGACACGTGTCGCTAAATGCAATCCTTGGGGTACAAGTGGATTTGATCCGGTTCCGGGATCGAAAGAGAATGATAAAAATGAGCATTGAACCCATCACGGTTGCTGTCACACGAGGCCAATTTATTGAGAGCACGCACCTAGTAGATGCGGTTGTTGCAGATGCAAGCGATACGCTGGTTGAGACTTACGGAAATGCCGATGATCTAATCTTTCCGCGATCTGCAATAAAGGCACTACAGGCAATTCCTTTGGTGGAAAGTGGAGCTGCGGATGCTTTTGGCTTTAAGGGAGAACACATCGCGCTGGCATGTGCCTCCCACAACGGTGAGCCCATTCACGTTGAGGGCGCTCAGAATATGCTTCAGCTCGCAGGTCTGGAAGATAGATGTTTGGAGTGTGGCGCTCAATTGTCAAAGCGGCCAGAGGATCAGGCGGAACTTGTCCGAAGCGGCGTGAAAGTGGCCGCAATTCACAATAATTGTTCGGGTAAGCATGCCGGTTTTGTCTCGTTTGCCAAGTATTCCGGCTTAGCTGTTCGTGATTACATCAAGCTTGAACATCCTGTTCAGCGCGAGATTGCCGATGTGTTAGGATCAACGACAGGCGTCCCGCATAATGAAGATAATCATGGTATCGATGGATGTTCTATTCCAACGTATAAAATCCCGCTTTCGCGGCTAGCAGTTGCATTTGCGCGCTTTAGTGTAGGCGAACACACCAACCAAACCCGATCAAAAGCGATGATTCGAATACGCGACGCATGTATGGCACATCCATACATGGTTGCGGGAAAGGAGCGCGTCTGCACGCAATTAATGGAAGCACTGCCCGGCAGAGTGTTTGTTAAAGTGGGTGCAGAAGGCGTGTATACTGCATGCTTACCTGAAAAGGGCATAGGTATTGCGATTAAAGCACGAGATGGAAATTTTCGGGCGGTTGAGGTTGCTGTTACGCATTTGATTGATAAACATCTTGATCTCAGCGACCAAGAAAGAGCGGCAATTGATCCTATGTGCAGACCAATCCTGAAAAATTGGAATGGCATTGCGGTCGGACATCTACAGGTAGCGCAAGAAGATTGATCGCAAAACTCATTCATTCCCGTTATCTGATCTGGGTGTTGCTGGCTGTTCCGGCAATTCCGTTCATTGACGAGTTCATTTCACCATCACGGTATTACCCGGAAATGATGCAGCGTTCGGGAGTTCTGTCGGTTCAACTTTTGGTTTTTTCACTATCAATCACACCAATAACGCTGGTTCTAAAACCCTATGATTGGGGGAGGGTTATATCGCGGTGGTTACTGGCCAAACGCAAGTATTTTGGCCTTGCTGCAGCTGCTTACGCTGCAATTCACACGATTTTCTATCTGCGATTTATCGCGTGGGATATCGAGTTGGCTTGGCTTGAGGCTCTGGATTGGCCGTTCGGTACGGGCTGGATTGCCATGATTTTGTTTATCTTGCTGGCTGTGTTCTCCAACAGCTGGGGTGTAAAGACTTTGGGAAAAGCTTGGAAGCCGATACAGCGGTTTTCTTATATTATTGCAATTGCGTCCCTAAGCCATTGGCTGCTGTTAGACTTTTTTATCGATGACGCGTTGTACTGGATCGTTCCTCTAACTGTAGCGAAATTAATCCATATTGCTTTCCGCGTTTACCCTTTGTTTGCCAAAGCCACAGACAAACTTGTCTGATTAAGAGTTTCGTTCGATTTAATAAGTAAAAAGGTATTTGGCCGAATAGTGTAGCCGTTGGAAAGAAGAATGATTCATCCAGAGCTTTGGAAAAAAATCGAGCGAATTGAGTTTGATTCAATAGCTGTTGGAAAGACGTTTTCTGAACACCTGGCTTCCGAAAATGGATGGACGCTTAGTTTTGCTCAACGAGCCGTCCGTGAATATAAGCGATTTGCATATCTTTCGGTGATTTCTGACCGAGACCTTGTTCCGTCTTACGCAGTGGATCAGGTTTGGCGTCTTCATCTCACCGATACGCGCCATTATTGGGGAACCTTTTGTAAGATTTTAGAAAGACAATTACATCACCTTCCTCTTGGAACACATGTCGCCAATCGCGAAAAAGCGGTGTCCAATTACAAACGGACTCAATCTTTATACCGTGAAGAGTTTGGAAAAGAACCTAGATTAGAGTTTTGGCCAGCGCCTGAAGACCCTGATCTATTTCCGCAAAATATGGAACGTGTGAATCGATCCAAATACTTATTGTTGCAAAAGCCGACAATGAGCTTGTGGCGAAGCGTTGCCAGATTTGCAGGCGTTGCAACATTCCCGTTGAGCGTGGTTGTTTACGCACTGAACAAATCGTCGGATTCTATTACCGGTGCGATCACGTCCACCGGCTGGATGATGGTTGCAGGAATTGCCGTTGTCATAGCGGTTTTTGGATGTTTGGTATGGCGAATGGAACATCAGACAAAGGCCGAGCAAAAAGAAATGATGGCCAAGGATGATCTAAACAATGCTTCGCCAAGAATTGCGAAGGCTTAAAAGAGCCAAATTGCTTTTTACGTTCTGCGGTTGTAACCAAACCGCAAATCTCTTAAACACTCCTGCATCAAAACATATCAACTACCCGCGTTCGTAGGCGGGATTGGAGAAAGGATTTGCCCAAGATGGCACAAATTTCCCTTACATTTCCTGATGGCAATTCGCGCGAATTCGAAACTGGTATAACTGGCCTTGAGGTCGCAGAATCAATCGCAAAATCTCTCGCTAAAAAGTCTCTTGCCTATGCAATTGATGGCGAGTTACGCGATCTTTCAGATCCGATTGACGCAAGCGGCGCGATTGAGTTGGTGACCCGCTCAGACGAACACGCACTTGAACTGATCCGCCATGACTGTGCGCATGTGCTGGCAGAAGCTGTTCAGGAGCTTTGGCCTGGTACACAAGTGACCATCGGCCCGGTCATCGAAAATGGCTTCTACTATGACTTCGCGCGCAACGAACCATTTACGCCGGAAGACTTGCCGGTCATCGAAAAGAAGATGCGCCAGATCATTGCCCGAAATGACAAGTTCACCAAAGACGAGTGGACCCGCGATCAGGCGAAGGAATATTTCGCATCAAAAGGCGAAAGCTACAAAGTCGAGCTGGTAGATGCTATTCCAGAAGACCAAAGCCTGAAAATCTATAAGCAGGGCGAGTGGCTTGATCTTTGCCGTGGTCCACACATGCGCTCAACCGGCGATGTGGGCAGTGCATTCAAGCTGATGAGCGTTGCGGGGGCCTATTGGCGCGGTGATTCAAACAACGCCATGCTCACACGTATTTACGGCACCGCTTGGCGTGATGAAAAAGAGCTGAAGCAATATCTCTTCATGCGCGAAGAGGCCGAGAAACGCGATCACCGAAAATTGGGCCGCGAAATGGATCTCTTCCATTTTCAGGAAGAGGGGCCGGGCGTTGTCTTCTGGCACTCAAAAGGCTGGCGTATATTCCAATCGCTTGTGAACTATATGCGACGCCGCCTTGATGGCACTTATGAAGAGGTCAACGCACCGCAAATTCTCGATAAGTCTCTTTGGGAAACATCCGGTCACTGGGGCTGGTATAATGAGAATATGTTTGCGGTGAAGTCCGCCCATGCGCTTGTGAACGAAGATGATGAAGAAGCAGATCACCGCGTCTTTGCGATCAAGCCGATGAACTGCCCGGGTCATGTTCAGATTTTCAAACATGGCCTTCGCAGCTACCGTGAGATGCCGGTTCGCTTGGCTGAATTCGGCAATGTGCATCGCTATGAGCCTTCTGGCGCATTGCATGGTTTGATGCGCGTGCGCGGTTTCACACAAGACGATGCGCATGTGTTCTGTACAGAAGAACAGATGCACGCTGAGTGCATGCGGATCAATGATCTGATCCTTTCGGTCTATAAAGATTTCGGCTTCGAGGAGATGTCTGTGCTTCTCTCAACACGCCCTGAAAAACGCGTTGGCGATGATGCGAGTTGGGATCATGCAGAAGCTGTGATGATGGAAGTCTTGAAAGAGATTGAAGAAAAGTCTGGCGGTAAAATCAAAACCGGCATCAATGAAGGTGAGGGCGCGTTCTATGGCCCGAAATTTGAGTATACGCTGAAAGATGCGATTGGTCGGACTTGGCAATGCGGCACCACTCAGGTCGACTTCAATCTGCCGGAACGTTTTGGCGCGTTTTATATCGATAGCGATAGCGAGAAAAAACAGCCCGTCATGATCCACCGCGCGATCTGCGGTTCGATGGAACGTTTCCTTGGCATTTTGATTGAAAACTATGCGGGGCACTTCCCTTTATGGCTGGCGCCGCAGCAAGTGGTGGTTGCCACAATTACATCTGAAGCAAATGACTACGCCGAAGAGGTTGTTGCCAAGCTGAAGAAAGCGGGGCTTCAGGCAAAGGTTGATATTCGCAACGAGAAGATCAACTACAAAGTCCGTGAGCATTCTCTCGCGAAAGTGCCCGTAATCATGGTGTGTGGCATGCGCGAAGCAGAAGAAAACAGCGTCAACATTCGCCGCTTAGGTTCGAAAGATCAAACGCCAATGCCGTTGGACGAAGCGATTGCAGCGCTGGTGGAAGAGGCAACGCCACCTGATATGAAAGGTTGATGAGGCGATGTCTCTTAAAGGTCGCCTGATCTATGTGGAGAATAAGTCCGATGGCAATGATCGCGGGCTTGCTTGGATATGCGAAGCGAATACATCCAAGTCTGGACTGACAATCTATACCAATGGCAAAGTGTTAGGGCGTGGCCAAGGTGTATCCGGAAACCATTATGACGCAGAGACTGGCGAAGAATACTGGGTGTCTGGAATCAAGAAGGACCTGTCCGATCGTCACTGGGCTGGTAGTGGTGACATCTTGATCGATAAGGCTATTGTGGAACGATATCTGACTGAAGTCGGCTTGGATATTTTGCCTAAACATTTGATTCCTGCCGATCTCGCTCCACACAAGCCAACAGAGATACAAAAAGCACGAGAACACCTGAAAATTTCGGCGATTTGACGCAATCTTTGTTTTTGTAGACAAGGCAACGCCACCTGATATGCGGGGGTAGAAGTTAGGGCGGATAAAATCTAGTATTCGTTCTATGCTAACCCGATTGCGTCTCATCAGTGGCATGGTCCTGACCGTCTTTGTGGTCGGTCACTTCATCAATCATGCATTGGGCATCATCTCGCTCAAGGCGATGAACAATGCCTTGAAATATTTTATAGAGCCTTGGCGTGAGCCTCTTGGGACAGTGATCCTGATTCTGGCGCTTTCAGTGCATTTCGTTCTCGCATTACAAGCGCTCTACAGCAGGCAATCGCTGAAACTCCGACGTGTCGACTGGCTGCAATTGGCGTCCGGGTTTCTAATTCCGATTTTTCTGGTTGGCCATGTCATGGCGACACGCGGGACCTATGAGGTCTTCGGAGTGCACGAGTGGTATCAATTTACTCTTTTCGGCATGTGGGTGCCGTCGCTCTATTACGGCATTCTGAACACAATCGCCTTGCCTCTGGTTTGGTTGCATATTTGCATTGGTTGGCATCAATGGCTCAGATTAAAGTCGTGGTACCATCCATTTAGGCAGTGGATTTTTGGGGTTGCAATACTTCTGCCTACGCTCGCGCTTGCCGGATTTGCGTCTGCAAGCCTGCGCGTTGTTCGTCTCTCGGGTAATGAAACTTGGGTCGAGCGTCTATTCAAGAAAACCAAAGATCAATTGCCCGAACTGGTAGCATTCATAAACACCGGAGAGGTGATTGTTTTCGTGCTAATTCCGCTAGCGATTGCTCTGGTTCTTTTGTTGCGATGGGTGCGCGCAATCCGAAGGAACCGCAGTTCAGAATTTGTGATCCAGTATCGGGATCTGAATTTTACACAGAAACAAAAGCTCCCCATTGTGAACGGTGTGAGTTTGCTGGATCAACTCCGGTTCGCGGAAATTCCGCATGCATCGGTTTGCGGCGGGCGAGGGCGTTGCTCCACGTGTCGGGTGCGAGTGGATGAAGGGATAGAAGGATTACCGTCGGCAAGTGCTGCAGAACGTCGTGTGTTGGATCGGATCAGTGCCGGCGAAGATGTTCGCCTAGCGTGTCAGGTAATGCCCAAAAGCTCTTTATCTGTAACCGCGTTGCTGGAACCTGATACTGGCTTGCAGAGGATACGCCAGACTGATGGTCAACATGGCGGCGATGAACAGGAAATTGCAGTTCTCTTTGCCGATATTCGCGGGTTTACACAGATTTCAGAAGATCGGTTGCCTTTCGATACGGCCTTCCTCCTCAATCGGTACTTCGCCGCAATGGGACGCGCAATTGAAGAGAGCGGCGGGCACTTGGACAAATTTATTGGCGATGGGGTTATGGCGCTCTTTGGTGTCAACGAGAGCCTTGAAGAAGGCTGCAAAAAGGCCATACAGGCTGCTGCCAAGATGGCCGAGGAACTCGACGCTCTGAATCAGTCCATTGCAACTGAACTGCCGCAAGGCCTGCGCATTGGCATTGGCATACATTGCGGTACAGCGATTGTCGGAAAAATGGGTTACAAAAACGCAATTGGACTAACGGCTATCGGCGATGTGGTAAACACCGCCAGCCGCCTTGAAAGCCTCACAAAAGAATATGGCGTTCAGTGTATCGTTTCTCAAAAGACCGTGAGTGCAAGCGGTTTGCAGCTGGAAAATCTGGACTATACCGATGTGAAAATTAGGGGGCGTGACCAAGCGCTTAAGGTAGGGATGGTTTCGGCGGCAAAAAATTTGATCTGAACCATCCAATAAGTTTTAGGTCGGCGGCGAAAAACGCAAGGATAGGCAAGACATTCCAGCGTCCAGTTTGGCGGCTTCTGTGTTGCCAATCGCGCGAACGGTGTAGCCTGCGTTTTCCAACACTTCTTGCGTTCTGGGAAATCCGTCAGGCATGATCACGAGATCATTAAACCGGATGGCATTGGCGCAAGCCTCTTCACCTTCTGCTGTATGGATGATGTTGTATCCATCAAAGCACCCGGAATCGCTAAGGCGCTTCGTTGAAAGAATGGTTTCCTCATCCAAAAGGGAACAATCGGTTTTGAAATGTAGTACGTCTGCGGGTGTTTCTACGGTTCGAACAGTATATCCCCAATGCCCAACAAGTTGTTGCAATTGCGATATGCCTTCACGGTTTGTCCGGGCCGAGGTTCCAACCAATATCTCGCGTTCGGTTGTGAGAATGTCACCACCCTCGATAAAGCCAGGCGCTTCGATTTCTAATACTTCATCATAGAATTGGCCGAGCGTTGGTTTCATGAGAGCTGCTTCTCCAAGCCTGCTTTCAGCAACCGGCCGCATTACAATTGCCACTTCAGTCAAGCACAAAGCTGCATCTTCAACGAAAACAGAGTCTGGAAAAGCTTCTGAAGCCTCAAGCGTTGTGACCTTCGCTCCAGTCGATTCCAACGCCTCAATGTAATCACTATGATGTTGGCGGAATGTCACGAGGTCAGGCGCACCAATATCTACAGCGCGAAGACCATCGGTAATACTTTCGCTAGGCAAGCGCGTGATTGCATGGGTAAAGCGATATGATTTATCACTCATTGCCAATCATCTCGGCTTTTTTAACCAGCATCTGAGCTTGGCGAATGTTTGCCGCATCGATCATGCGACCTTCAAACGTTACGGCACCTTTGCCGTCCGCTGCAGCTTCTTCCATTGCAGCCAGAATTCGCTGAGCGCGTTCAACTTCGCTGCGATCAGGCCCCATAATTTCATTGGCGAGTGCAATCTGTGAAGGGTGGATCGCCCATTTGCCTTCGCATCCCATCGCTGCAGCGCGTCTGGCCGAAGCCTTGTAGCCTTCCGGATCTGAGAAATCCCCAAACGCAGAATCGACAGGGCGCAATCCGTTCGCGCGGGCTGCCATTACAATCGAAGACAGTGCATGGTGATGATGATCGCCCAAATAGCTGTGACGGCTTCCATTTTCATTTTTGTCAGAGAGAATGGAATACTCTGAATTTGTTCCACCAATATGCGTTGTTTTCGCGTGGACCGATGCGGAATAATCTCCCGCCCCAAAATGAAGCGATTCAAGGCGTGGGCTTGCCTGCGCAATCTCAGTGATGTTTTGCATGCCAAGGGCAGACTCAATCAGCACTTCAATGCCGATGTTTGATTTAAAACCTTTGGCGGCTTCAATTTGGGTGAGCAGCATATCGACGGCGTAAACGTCTGCGGCAGTGCCGACCTTTGGGATCATAACCAGATCGAGTTTCTCGCCACAGGCTTCAACAACATCAATCAAGTCGCGATACATGTAATGCGTATCCAGCCCGTTCACCCGGTAAGAGATGGATTTCCGTCCCCAATCCTTTTGGTTTACGGCATCAATTACATTCTGACGTGCAGCTTCTTTATCTGCGGGTGCAACGGCATCTTCGAGATCAAGAAAGACAATATCAGCATCGCTACCAGCCGCTTTGTCGATCATCCGCGGTTGGCTGGCAGGAACCGCCAATTGCGAGCGGTTCAAGCGGGCAGGGCGTTCTATGGTCTTGGTAAAGCTCATTGCGCCAGACCCTAATTGGGAACCAAGACTTCAACATCAGTATTGAAGCCTGAGCGTACTAAAAAATCTTCGCTGTAAACAGCGTCGTTGTGACGGGCGATTGCCGTATAATTACCTTCGGCGAGAACAAGCGTAGGGAAGGTGCTGGTGCTTTCCTGAATAACTTCGCCATTCTCAGTCAGGATGGACCAAGCCGTGTCAGCGACCGCATCACCGCCAAGTTGCCGTACCAGGCGGAAAGTAATAATTGCAGCGCGATGTTGGAGGACTGCGTTGGTGAGTTTCCCCAAGCTCACACGCAAATCCGCGCGTACCGTTGCATTATGGTCGCCGAAACGCGAAACGACATGATAAGTACCAACTGGAAACGCGATGATTTCCTTTGGCTTCACATTGCGGGCAAGCAGTTTGCGGTTGCCGTTTTCCAGAATTTCTTCCTCATACACATCAAAGCGCAATAGCCGATCAGGAATTCTGACGTCGCTTGAAGAGGTTGCGTCAAGTTTAAGGCCGCCTGCGTTGAGCGTGAACTCTTCTCTCAGCGAAATGCTACCTACACTGATTTTTCTAACTGCACCTGCATGGCCGTAAGCGGCGTGTACATAATATTCGCCCGGTTCGATATCAAACGCTTTTGGACCGCCGAATGAATAAACCAATTCCTCCAGTTCACCGGTTGTCGCAGATGAAGCACTGAATATGCGCCATTCGACGCCATCTTCGATAACCGGACCTTCGTCACTCAAACGTGCTTGCAATAGAACGCGTTGCTTTTCCTGCGCAGCAACCAAGCTTGAGGAAAGTGCGAGTGTAAAGAACAGGATAATGGATATAAGTCGATGCAAGCGCATGAGAGCCAAATCAGTTTACAATGTGTCTGCGCCACACAAACCGAAAACTGGGAAGATTTCAAGGCATTCCATTGCCTCATTAGCGTGTGGGGATTATGTGAAAGGCACAATTAAAGAGGCACATTCATGTTTTTTACACCCCAATCCCGCGATAAATCCGTTTTGCCACACGATCCACTTAAGGCCATTGTAGCGCCCAGGCCCATAGGATGGATATCTACGCTTTCGACTGACGGCATTGCGAATCTTGCTCCATACAGCTTTTTCAATGCAGTAGGTGGTATGCCTCCAATGCTGATGTTTGCCTCGGAAGGTTTGAAAGATAGCGCGCGTAACGCAGCGGAGACGGGAGAATTCGTTTTCAACTACGCAAGCGAGCATTTGGAAAAGGAAATGAATGCCTCAAGCCTGCCGGCTCCAGCAGGTGTGAGCGAGTTTGAACATCTTAATATACCCTATGCTGCATCTGAAACGGTATCCGCTCCCCGTGTGGCAGATGTGTGTGCTGCGCTTGAGTGCAAAGTGACGTCCGTTATTGAAACGGTTGATGTTGAAGGTGCTAAAACCGGGGCTGTAATGATTATTGGTCAAGTAATGGGTGTCTACATCAATGATGACTACGTGAAAGACGGTAGGTTTGATGTTAACTTGGCAAAGCCGGTTACGCGCCTCGGTTATCTCGATTTTGGCTACACAGATGGCCTGCACGAAATGCCAAGACCGGGTTGGGACGGCACGGTTCACAATCCTTAATCGGAAGGCCACCGTAAATTTATGGTGAATGAAATCTTTCTTTTCATGGTGAACCGATCGTTAATCCTTTTGGTTTAGGACTACTCCCTATCAAGTGTGCTGATGCGTTTTTCAGCGGGAGTTAGTATGGTAATCGAGTATTTTCTGGAGTGGATTGACAGCGCTCCTGTGTCCAAAAGAGTAGAAGCTGCAGGCGCGCTTGTTCGCACCTTCCTTCGTAACGACATTACAGTTGAAGAACGAGAAGATGTGGAAGCTGCGCTGACAATTCTTTTAGAGGATGCAGCACCAGCGGTGCGTTTGGAACTAGCGCAAACCTTTGGTGCTTTTACAATTGCGCCACGTCATATTATGGTTTCGCTTGCGCAAGACAGCATCGACATTGCTTCTATCGTTCTTTCGCAGTCTCCTGTTTTTGATGATGCGGAGCTTGCCGATCTTGCGGAGACTGACGATGAAACGCGACAAATTGCGATTGCTTGTCGTCCTTGGGTGTCCCTTACTCTTGTGCAGAAGCTTTCACCCTTTATCTGCCGTGACGCGGCTTTTGCGCTTTTGGTCAATCCAGCTGCTCCCTTTGATGAAGATTGTCTGCATGTCATCGCTCAGCGCTTTGGCACCGATGCAGAAATTCGCAACGTTCTTACCGAGCGGGATGATCTTGCTGCACCAACCCGCTTGCTATTGGTTGAAAAACTAGGGTCGGCACTAGGCGGCTTTGTCTCTGGGAAAAACTGGGTCAAAACCTCTCGCGCGGATGCGATGGTTGATGATGCCTGTGAACGCGCCTCAATTTTGTTCGCCGCTGGATCGTCAGATGAAGATGTGCGCGAAATCGTTCGGGCGCGTATCAATGAAGGCCGTATGAACGTTGCCTATTTGTTGCGCGCTGTATGCATGGGCAATATTACTCTTGTCGCCCATGCTTTTTCAGAATTAAGCGGGGTCCGTTTTGCCCGTGTTGAATCTGTGCTTACGAAAAATCGAAGCTCGGTGTTTAAAGCAATTTATGATCGTTCAGGAATGCCATCGTCTGCGTTCGAGATTTTCAATTCAGCGATCTCTACATGGCGTGATCTGCTATCGTCCAAATCTCAAATCAACCAGTCCAGACTGCCATTCCTGGTCACCAAAGAAGTTATCGCGTCATACACCAGCGGTAAGTCTGAAGTGGTTGATGAGCTTTTGGTTCTGCTGAGGAAGCTCTCCGCTGAAACCGCCCGTGAAAGCGCGAAATCAAAAGCGATGGAAATTGCTGCTCGCAATCAGGCGATTGAAGAAGAAGTGGCCACTGCAATCGAAGAAGCAGAGTTGCTTGAGCCTGAGATGCTGGTGGCAGATTCAGTCGAAGAAGAAACTGCAGATGTCGATTTGATTGCGGCCAATCAGGATCAAGGCGAGCAAGTCAGCACGCTTCTCGAAGGTGCGCCAAAAGACAACACGGTCGAGCTTTCGGATCAAAAATTCGATGAAATTATCGATGAAATCGATATCAAGATACAGGACGATTTAGCTGCTGAAGATGAACTGGTTGAGGCAAATTATGCTTACTCTGAGCCGGTAATTGTAGATGCAGGCTTTATCGGTGATCTTGCAGAAGAAGACTTCGCTCAGATGTATGCGGAAATCTACGGTATTCCGTTGGAATCCGTCGATGATCTTTCGAAGGCAGCTTGATCCAGCCTCTAGCTTAGTACTGAAATTGTTCAGCCAAAATCCGGTCGTCCCAAGAGTGTTCAGGGTCAAACAGAATAAGGCCGTAATGGTCCATATCCTGTTTAACATGTACTTCGCGTACTGATTTGAATTCCGTGTGGTCAGCAACGGCGTTGACCGGGCGTTTGTCCGGTTCGTTTATCCCGATATGCACTTCCACTGTATTCGGTATCAGCGCACCCCGCCATCTGCGCGGGCGGAACGGGCTCACAGGCGTCAGTGCGAGTAGGGGCGCTTGGAGCGGCAGAATAGGCCCGTGTGCTGAAAGGTTATATGCAGTTGAACCCGCAGGTGTTGCTACCATCACCCCGTCGCAGACGAGAGAGTCCAATCGGCGTTTTCCATCCGTAGTGATAGATAGGCTCGCCGCCTGATAGGATTGACGCAAGAGCGAGACCTCATTGATTGCCATAGCGGTATGCGTATCGCCATGTTCGTCGGTGACCGTCATCTTCAGCGGTCGGATTTTACTGCGAAGTGCAGCAGAAACCCTTTGCCGAAGATTGTCCGGCTTATACTCATTCATTAGAAACCCAACGGTTCCCTTGTTCATGCCATAGATGGGTTTGCCAGAATTCATGAATTGATGCTGGGTTTGAAGCATGAACCCGTCACCGCCCAGGGCAATAATGGCATCTGCTTTTGCCGGATCGCAATTTCCGTAAATCGATATCAGTTTTTCAAGCGCGTGATCGGCGTCTTCAGTGCCGCTTGATAAAAATGCGAGGTTTTCCGCCATTTGGGTATTCCGGTTTCAACAAAAACACTTATCACGCTCCTATTCGGCTGCAAAGCGATTCTACGTAAAGGTTTTTTAACCACGTTGGGTCACACTTGTTTCATGATCAGCAACTTCCTGACACAGTTTGGTTGGGAACAGTAAAGCGTAAAGGTGTCTCATGATCCGACCTGCCAGCGAAATCGAGTATCCACCGTCCGAAGCCATGTGCACCAAAGCTCGCATGATTGCGCGTATGGAGAGCATCTCCGGTAGCACAGAGAACATCGTCGCGACCATCGCTCAACGGTTTGGTTCAATCGATCCTACGCATGCGGCAGAAATTGAAGCGTTCACGGAAGAGCAGAAGCGCTTGTTGGAAAACATGAAACGCTTGGTGCGGGGTTAGGTCAATTTTTTAGTCTGTTGATGTTCAATCAATAGACAAAAAATGGCAAGTTCGAATCCATGTTTCTATCAAAAGACTTTCTTAGTGGATTTAGCTCTGCGCTAATCTGCCATTCATTTTTAGCGATAATTGCAACGCCGTTCTATTTTGCCTTCATGTCCGATAATTCTGGAAGTTATTTGGCATCTTGGGGAACGTTATTAATCTTTGTTGTGTGCTCCATTATCGTTAGTTTTACGATTCTTGCCTGCTTACTTCGTCACTATTACAATCGAAGACAAAGAAGGTCGCTTGATGGTATTATCGTATTCTACATTTCTATGATCGTCTCAATTGTGTTGCTCACACATGTTGCCTGACCAATTCACTCCCCAAGCGCAAGCCCTTCGCGTCTTGGATCAGCGCCACCCTCAAGACCATCAGCAGTAATTTCAATGCCATGCAGGCCTGAGTTCAGGTCGCGTGCTTCCACATCATATCCCATTTCAGCCAGAGCAGGCGCGAAGCTCTCTGCGCTGGTTCCTGCTTCTAGGTCATACCGGCCAAATCGGTTCACCAGATGTGGCAGCTCAATCGCCTGTTGAATGTCCATCTCCCAATCAAGCCAAGCGATAATCGTCTTCGCCACATAAGGAATAATTCGACTTCCCCCG
>CALLHT010000067.1 GCA_938009335.1 uncultured Rhizobiaceae group bacterium | reverse complement strand
AAAGCTGCGGCGTAAATTAATTTGTTGTTGAAAATAACTTGATCCCCGGGCATTGCTCGGGGATATTTGTTTCATGATCCAAACCATTATTCGCATTTTTAAATCAGCATTTTCCCTTCCGATTTGGGTTCAAATATGGATGTTTCTATTCCTTATTCCGGTTAATATGTCAGGCTTGTTTCTGCTTGATGTTGTTGCCGGTTTTTGGGTGGCGATACTGGGTGCGAGTGCGCTTGCGATCAATACCTGCATTCTGTTCCTAAACCGCGGATTCTCGAAAGTGCTTGCAATCCCGCATCTGATTTTGTGGGGCCCGTTGCAGGTTATCCTCACCATTCGCTATTTCACGGTGCCAAGTTTAAGCGAGTTTGAGCAATCCTACATTCTGGTCGTATTGATTGTGAACGGGATTTCGCTGGTGTTCGATGTGTACGATACACTCGAGTGGAAGCGGGGAAACCGCGATGTTGCCGGGTTTCCCGGTGAGCCTGTGAAGCTCTAGCGCCTGATACTGGAACCGACTGCTGACACAAACAGCAATGACAAAATCCAGCCGGCAGCAATCAGAAACCATTCCCAAGTCCGCACCCACCAGCCAAACCAGTCTCGGGTACCATCGGTAAAGACAACACGCGGCGCCCAATCGTTTTCCATACGAAGATTGATCACCGGCAGTGCGACATCAGCCGCGTAGATAAACGATTGAAATTCTGAATATTCAGATGGCATGGCAGAGGCGCAATTTTCATCCGGGAAGTAAACCCAGTTCTCTGCACACCACGCCGGAATACTGCCCCCTGCCCCCGCTTCTTTGAAAATCAGTGGATGGGTTGGCGTTATCACACCGCGTTGGGCAGCCTGATTGTAGATGAACGTACTGACCAATACTAATCCGAAGAGGAACAATAAGGCATTGCCAGGCTTGTATCCGTACCCGACCAAAGGCCCCCAGAAAACACGCCGAAAGAAAATCGTCCCCCAGTGCCACAGGTTGAATGAGTCATGCGCTGCTGGTTCATGTTTAGCCATAAACTCGGTTTGAAGCTTTTGCTTTTCGATCCGCACATCCCGGGCTTCTTCTTCATAGCCCATGGTGTCGAGCACATTTGCGAGCTGTTCCCAAGGTCTGGGTTTGAACTTTTTCCCAAGATGTTCTTCGGGTTGCTGTTTGAGCCACTCAATCCAATAGTCGGATTTGCAATTGTCTGGAAGATTGGAGAAACCTTCATAGGTGAAGTTATCGAGCTTGGTGTGATACTCGGTTACTTTTTTCTCACCTTCGGGCGTGTCAGTCCGCCTTTCATCATCGCGTTCAGCGTATTTTTCGCGTTTACGAAGCCAGCTTGTATTTCCCGTATTCAATGTTTTGCAGGATGCGCCTGATAGGTCTACCTCGCCGTCAACAAATCCGAGGCCACGCCAAATCAGCGTTCCGCTCACTGTTGTATTTCGTAGCTGTAATGCAGGGGTACCCTCCAACACCGCGCCTTGCGGCATGAAATCGCCACCAATGTCAGAGCCGGTAAATACGACGGTTCCTTTTGCCTTGATGTTCCCAAGATCGACATCACCCTCGATCTTTGCCCGGTTTGCGATGATTGCATTATTGGGATCAAGGAAAGTGGCTTTCTCGCACGTTAGATTACCGCCGATTCTTATTCCGCGCAGACTTACCGTTACGGCTGCAGAAAAAGAACCTGACATATCAAGGTTTTGCGCGACTACTGAATTTCCAAGTTCAAGGGTAGACGAGAATATTCCATCATCACACAGGAGTTCCCCGCCAATTCTCGAACCGAATAGACTTACTTCTTCGTTTGATTCAAAACCGCCTGACAAATGCAAGTCGCTTGTTGTTTCCAGCCCGTCTCCGTCGATTCCTCGAACGTGACTGCCTTCAAAACTTAATAGCTTTGCGCTTGTCTTCAAAAGATTGATGGTTCCCTCGATGGTGCTGTTTTCAATCGCTGTATCGAATGGAACGGTCTCTGCTTCCAGATTTAAGTATCCGTCTTCTTTCCCGCATTTGACGAACGCGCCTTCAAGCCAAATGCCCCGCTGTGCGATGGGTGATTTCTCACATCCGCCCAAGATCATATAGCGCAAGAATTCAGAGCGAATTGTATTGGCCTTAAGTGCCTTTGCGGGGCGTGAATCCGTAAATCCATCAACGACGCAGTCTTCACCTGCTGCTGCAAAAATCCTGAGTTTTTCTTCTGCCGGGAGAAGAGGCAGGAAGTCCTCGAGCTTTCGCCCCTTCAGGGTCAAACCTCGCGGGAGCGATTTTTTGGCTTGGGGAGCTTTGCGAGGCTTAGCAACCATCCTGAAGCTTTTCCTGAACTTGCAGAACTATCTTACCACTTTCCATGGTAAACGTTTCAGTATTGATGAAAGATTTTGATGGGAATTGGTAACAGACCTCTGCAATAATCTCGTTTTCTCCCCGTTTGTCTGCGCTGTACCGAATATCCAGTTCTTCTTCTTGACTATCCAGCGATTCAATAAACTCTTTTTTGGTTTGGATAATCTGAGTATCTTTTAAAATGATCCGAAAATCATCCGCAAGAATACGTTCGAACGCTTGTCGATCTGAGGTTCTCAATGCGTCAAACCAGGCGGCATGAAGTGACTCCTCTGATTGAACGTGAGACATTGAAAATACGATAAGAAAAAAAGCGCCGATAAATCGTTTCATGATGTGATGTCCAATTGTGAAAGCTCAATCTCTGCAGAAGGAGAAATCAAGCTTGCAATATCACTTTCCAAAGTCAACTCATCGCATCCTTTACGTGCTGATTGCGTTAATATTTCAAAAACCGATGCTGTCGTTGTTTTGAGATTTTCTACCGAATCTAAACCTCTAAGTTTTCGTGCCAGATAGGTTGCTGCAGTCAAGTCACCCGATCCGTTTGGCACTTTCTCCAAAAAGTCATGAGAGACGTACCAACCTTCAGACGCATCAATATACATGTTGCCAATTCGGGTTTTGTTTGTTGATGGAACTGAAGTAACGAGCTTGGCTGGCCTTTCGATTATTTCGCATGCGTCAATCACAGCTTGATGGTTGGTTGGCGTTTGCGTTCCTGTTAGCCAACCGAGTTCAAAACAGTTGGGCGTAATCATGTCCGATAACGGGACCAAGTGATCGCGAACTGCGATTGCTGTTTCTTCCGCAACATAAAGACCACCTTGATCACCAATGACCGGATCACAAAGGTAGAACAGATTGGGATTTTTGCTCTTAAGTGAACTTACCAAACCCGCAACCGTTTTTGCTTGAAATGCGTTTGCAACATATCCTGTCAAAACCGCGCCGATTTCATCAATCCAAGGCGCATTTTGAAGATCTGTTGTGAACGCGCGAAATTCATCATCACTCGGCACAATCCGGGTAGCTGGCCCGTGCCCCGGGTGCCAAGGCAGAAGCACAGTATGAACCGCCCATACCGGGATATTAAATGCTTCAAGCGCAAACACAGCAGCTCGATTGCCGATTGAACCGCGCGTAACGTGAGATGAAATAACCAGAACGGATGAATTAGGTTTCAGATCAACCATTCAAGACATAGGTCCGAATTAGATGAACAACGAGGACAACCATAAAAACTAAACCGAGTCCTCTGCCTATACGCGTTCCCCATTTCTCAGCCCAGTCATTCTGATCACTGTCTTCTGCAGACATGTGGCCCTTAACGCGCTCAGCGACCCGCCTCATGGAAGAAGTGCCCACGGTCTCTGATTCGTTTGCAACCCGATCAAGGATCTTCTTGGCTTCACGCTGTTCGGGAGTTTGTTCCAATACGCTGCTTTCTGTTGTGAATACTTGAATATCTTGTACGCTTCAGAGTCTATATTCTGCAATGTCTGTATGAAATGCAATCCTTGTGGATGCTATAGACAGGTGTAGGTGAACTGGTTAACCTGCCCGCAACGTGGGTATGAATTTGTCAGAATTGGGCTGAAAAAATGGCTGAAGACTACTCCTCACCGTCTGAAATTTCCTCTGGGATGGCTCCTAAAGTTGGTCGGAAAGGAATTTTTGGATGGATGTTGTTTGATTGGGCATCGCAACCCTTTCATACATTGCTTATTACATTTATCTTCGCGCGCTATTTTGCCGCCGAAGTCGCTCCTGATCCTGAAACTGGGCAAATCTGGTGGGGCTGGATGCTCGCAGCGGTTGGGGTTTCCATTGCTATCCTTTCTCCAATCATGGGAGCAATTGCAGATGCAACGGGTCCGCGTAAACCTTGGATGATGGGGTTTTCGATTCTTGCACTGTTTGGCGCAAGTATGTTGTGGCTTGCTGAGCCCGGAGGCGCTGCGCTCCCGGTTCTGATCTTTTTTGCGTTGGCTTTGATTGGTGTAGAGTTTGCGACCGTATTCAACAATGCGGTGATGCCGGATCTTGTCAGCCGTGAAGAACTTGGAAGACTCTCCGGCAACGGTTGGGCGCTTGGCTATGTGGGTGGAGTCGTCAGTCTCATTATTGTGTTGGGACTCATGGTCGAATCATCTCCCGGTAGTGGAGTAACCCTATTGGGTGTTACTCCGATTCTTGGTCTGGCTGATATTCCCGGTGGTGGCGAGCGAGGTACCGGTCCGCTTACTGCATTGTGGTTTTTTGTTTTTGTGCTGCCATTTTTCATGTTTACGCCCGACACACCAAAACGGGTCAGGGTTACGGGCGCTGTATCACAAGGAATGAAAGACCTAGCTAACACGATTAAATCTCTTCCGAGCAAACCTAGCCTGTTCGCCTTTCTTGGTTCATCCATGTTTTATCGCGATGCTCTGAATGGCCTGTTCGGATTTGGTGGTATTTATGCAGGAGGTGTTTTGGGATGGGGTGCAACACAACTTGGTATTTTCGGAATTGCTACCGCCATCACAGGTGCTTTGGGTGCATGGCTTGGTGGAAAGTTTGATGACCGGTTTGGTCCGAAAGCCGTTATTACGTTTTCGATTATTGTTCTGATCGCTGTTTGCATGACCGTTGTTACAACAGATCGTAACATGGTGCTATTAATCCCCGTAGTCGATGCGCCAGGAGGTTTCGCACCGGCTGATATCGCGTTTTACATATGCGGTTGTTTGATTGGTGCAGCTGCCGGTCCCATTCAAGCGGCATCTCGCACTCTCATGGCTGACCAGGCTGAAGACGGTCAAATGACTGAAGCGTTTGGTCTATATGCGTTATCAGGCAAAGCAACAGCTTTTCTCGCGCCTGCCCTCATCGCTATTTCCACTGACGTGCTGAATAGCCAACGTTTGGGCATTGCTCCGGTAATCGGACTATTTCTTATTGGCCTCTTCCTGCTTCCATATGTGAAGCAGAATAAGGTCATTGCAAAGTAGTGTATTGCTTTTTGGTCTAGTGCCTGAAGTGCCGTGTGCCGGTAAAGACCATTGCTATTCCTGCTTCGTCGGCTGCTGCAATCACCTCTTCGTCACGCATTGAGCCGCCGGGTTGAATGACGCTGGTCGCCCCCGCTTCCACGGCGGACAGCAAGCCATCTGCGAATGGGAAAAATGCGTCTGAAGCAACCGCGCTTCCAGCCGTTCTTGGCGCTTTTTCTTTGGCGGTTTCCATTGCGTCTATGGCTTTGCGTGCTGCTATTCTGGAAGAATCCACCCGGCTCATTTGCCCAGCTCCAATTCCTACGGTTGCAAGATCGCGCGCATAAACAATTGCATTGGATTTCACGTGTTTTGCGACTTGGAACGCAAACTGCATATCGGCCATCTGCTTTGCGGTTGGCTGAGTTTTAGTGACTACCTGAAGATCAAGATCACCGATGATTCGGCTATCGCGATTCTGGACCAGCATTCCGCCGCTTACGGTTTTGACAGAAAGGCTTTTAGCGGATGGGTTAGGCAAACCACCTGTTACCAATAGCCGAAGGTTCTTCTTGGCGGCTATGATTTCCCGAGCTTCATCATCTGCATCTGGTGCAATGATGACCTCGGTGAAGATTTCAACAATGCTTCTCGCTGCTGCAGCATCAAGTGTTTGGTTGAGGGCGATGATGCCGCCAAAAGCGGAAACCGGATCACAGGCGAGGGCATTCAGGTATGCTGCTTCAAGCGTATCGCCCCGCGCAACGCCGCAGGGATTTGCATGTTTGATGATTGCAACTGCCGGTCCTTCGTCGGGGTTAAACTCTGAGACAAGCTCAAACGCTGCATCGGTATCGTTGATGTTGTTATACGAAAGCTGTTTGCCTTGAATCTGTGTTGCTGTGGCAACGCCGTGACGTTTGTCGCCTGTGAGATAAAATGCTGCAGATTGATGCGGGTTTTCGCCATACCGCATTTCACAAGCAAGCTTTCCGCCAATGCTGCGATGCAGAGGGTTGGTAATCTCCAACTCATCCGCAAACCAGTTTGATATCGCGGCATCATAGGCAGCTGTTCGGGCAAAGGCTTTTTGGGCAAGGCGTTTGCGCAACGCGAGTTTAGTTTGGCCGTTGTTTGACCGCAATTGTTCAAGAATTTCTTGATAGTCTGCTGGGTCTGTTGCCATGGTAACAAATCCATGGTTTTTCGCTGCGGCACGGATCATCGCCGGTCCACCGATATCGATGTTCTCGACACCTGCATCATAATCAGCATTGCTGGCGATGGTTTCTTCAAACGGATAGAGATTGATGACTGCCATATCGATGGGTGAGATGGCTTGTTCTTCCATCTGCTTTTGATGTGTCTCATCAGTTCTAACCGCCAGTAATCCACCATGAACATTTGGATGAAGCGTTTTAACGCGCCCGTCCATAATCTCGGGGAAATTGGTAATAGAGGAGACGTCTTTAACCGGAAGTCCTGCTTCAGCAATTGCCTTCGCTGTGCCACCCGTTGAAAGGAGTTCCACTCCAAGATCAAAGAGAGATTTGGCAAACTCAACGATGCCAGTTTTGTCCGAGACAGAGAGAAGTGCCGTTTTTACAGGTGAAAGATCGGGAATGTCGTGATTTTTTACTACAGGTGCCATACGAAGTGCCTAGGGTCAGGTGCCGTTAAATGAGCATCACAATTTTTCCAAAACCCAATTCAATTCCGGTATTTTTCCGGCCTCAGTGCTTAGAGTAAGTTGAGACGTTTTTCTTGCACCAGAGAGATGGGAGAAAAAGATGCTTTCTTCCAGAGATGGCATAACTTCTTTGCATGAGAATTTCCACTGCTCACCACCGTTTGTAAGAAAAATAAATGCATTGTCCTCACTCAATTCACTGGAAACACGTATGTCTGGATGTAAGTGAAAATGGATTTTTACCTTGTCTTTGATGGCGTATCGCAAGTCGCCTTTGTCAGGCGCTGAGAACCAGTCACTCCCCGCGAGCCTCTGTCCTTCGTTGTCCAATGTAAATGTACGTTGGTGGCGGACGCCAAAATCCCGATTATAGCCTAAATGAGATCCAACGACTTGAATTGCACCTTGAATTTCATTTCGCTTGGATTCGGCTACGAGTTTAGGTGTTAGGATTTGGCCATTGATTGTACCGGGAACATCGCTGCGATTTTCAAATCGGCAGGAGGAAGATTCATTCAATACCGCTGTGTTATGTGCGGCCGTTGATCGCCACACAGCGGAAGTCTGAGAGTGGCTTTCAGCCGGAGCGCCACAATTTACCAAGATACAAGATTGACCATAGGAAAATTCGAAAGCAAGGCAGCCTGCATGGGCTTCAGATGATAGTTCACCCTTTGGCGGGTCACCAACATCAATGATTACGATACCATTTCCAGCTGTCAGTCGTTGATAACCAGATTGAGCAGCATGATTGATGGGCTCGCCGCGCATTTCATCATATCGCAACAAAGTAGCAAGAAGATCGCTTTCAGTGACGCCGCTGCCATTGAAACGAGCCAAATTACCATCGCCCAATCTGAAAAAGCGTAAAGCCGGCAACATTCGCTCAATCGCGTTAATGACGCCAATGGGAGGCTCAATGCCAATGGTTACGCAAGCTTGTCTGAAAGGAAGCAAGAGTGCGAGCAGGCGTATGATGGCTTGAGGATTTCTGGATACGTGCACCCCATCTGAAAGGATTTGCCAATCGAGTTCTGAACTCAGTTTCTCGCGCGCGAACTGAAGAGAGTTTGTTTGGTTAGCGTGGCATATGGAGGCGTAGGCAAGGGCTAAATAGCTCATTAGCTGTTGCATGCCCATTGTTGCTGTCGGAGCGTGGCGTTTGAGAAACCGAACATGCGATCCGAGAGCCCGCATAAACATGCGATAATATTCGTGGCTTACGCCCGCAACCAAAATGTCTGAATGACACAGCCAATAGATCAATCTTTCGGATGTGATTTCAATATCCCATGCAACGTTCTCATGAGACGGGGGAAGACCCTCCAACCAGTCGTTCAATTTGGCTTGGGCATTGTTGATTCCCAATCCCTCTCGTTGCGCTGAGAAGTGCCTGAGCCAGCCGAAACTATGAAGCTCCCTCATCCAACTGTCGGAAACATTCTCAATCTGGAAAGGATCTTTTCCCTCTGTCTCGACAACCTGCCCGGCAAGCATATACCGCCCTTGATAAAACTCCTGGACAATAAGTGGATCAGGCGTGCGCAGATCAGTAGGTGCGATGCCGATCTGATCGGGGACTGATGCAGAAAAGCCGGTAAGTGCAGTAACGCCGCGCCTCATTGTGCGACGGAAAGACTGATACTTCCTCCCCGCCGAAATAGAAATCAGCTTTGGCTTATCCAGCAACGCCATGAATGGTCCCATTCCCCGAAATGCATTCCGGGCCGCATCTTTTATCCTTCAACGGTAACTGCTTATGTGCTTGTCAAAAAGCCTAAAACTCAGAAGAACTGTTGAAAACATTATTCTGGCTTCACCAGCCGGCAAGCGAAAAAACCATCCAATCCTGTTGAGAGTGTCCCGGATTTTCCGGCAAACTGATGAGGCAGGCTACGCAACGCACCCTGCCCGTTGATGAGGGATGGGAGTTCAAATGTGTCGCTCGGTGACAGTTTATTGTGAACGATGCCTTGATCCAGTTTCAGAATACGGGCCAGCAAATCTTCGCCCTCTTCCTTGAAGATGGAACAATTGGAGAAAACCAAGGTTCCGCCCGGTTTCACAAATTCAAACGCTTTCATGACCAGTTTGAATTGGAGTTCTGCTAACTCAGCGATCTCTTCGCCCTGTCGGCTCCAAAGGACATCGGGGTGTCTACGGATGGTGCCGGTTGAAGAGCAAGGAGCATCGAGTAAAACACTATCAAACAAATGTGGTGTTTCCCATTCCAGGATGTCAGCCTGCACAAGCGTTGCATCAAGTTTCAGTCGTTTGAGATTTTCGGAAAGCCTTTTTAGTCGGGTCTCGGAAATGTCGAGTGCGGTCACGTCATATCCGGCGTTGACAAGTTGAGCCGTTTTTCCACCCGGTGCTGCGCATAATTCCAAAACCCGCTTTCCCGGTTCAACGTTGATGAGCTGCGCAGGGATTGATGCGGCGGCATCCTGCACCCACCATTCCCCGTCTTCATATCCTTCAAGTTGGACAACCGGTGTATCTGTGACAAGGCGGATACCGCCTGTCGGCAACAGTTCTCCATTGAGACGCTTTGCCCATCCCGCAGCGTCGGACTTGACCGAAATATCGATGCCCGGGCGTTTAGCGATGGTTGTTGCAATTTCTTGCGCATGCTTTTTGCCGTAGTCCTGTCGAAGGCGTTTAGCGAACCATTTTGGGAATGGATCAACGGAGGCAAATTTTTCAGAAAGTAGGTAGCCTTTTTCCCGTGCGGTTCGCCTTAGAACGGCATTTGCAAGCGATTTGAATCTTGACGTGCGTTCATGGGAGCCGATCATCGTGACGCCCAAATCAACCGCCGCACTATCTGGCACATCCATAAAAAGGATCTGAGCTATGGCTATGTGGAGGCTATGAATGAGAAGCCGCGCGCGTTTTGGTGGCGGGCGATCCATCATTGCGCGCATGGCTGCTTCAATATGGTTCCGATTGCGCAGAGTGGTTATCGCAATTGCGCGGGCAAGAGATTGATCGCGTGCATCGAGTTTCAAAAACTCCTGCAGACCATTTGTTTGATCACAAAGGGCATCCAGATTTCGCCCGTCATCGACAACACGTGTAACAAGTCTGGTTGCAACGGATCGGGTTGTTAGTCCTGGCTTGTCCGATTTGAATGAGGGCTTTGTACTTGACCTTGAGCGCGCCGACTTCACTGTTTGCCGCCCGGTCTGCCCCAAGGCTGCGTGGCACTCTGGTCTGTGTTTGATGTGTCCCACGGACCTTTGTCTGAGGATTGATTTTGCACCCAAGGACCTTGATCATCGTAATCTGAATGCGTTTGGTCGTCAGAATCAGAATAACCTTCGCTCGCCCAATCCTGTCCAAGAATTTCCAACGCGGCTATGCGGTTATGTGTATCGGGGTGAGTTGAGAAAAGATTATCTCTTCGGAATTGACCCAATGGATTGATAATGAACATGTGAGCAGTTGCTGGGTTTTTCTCTGCTGCGTGATTGGGGATACGTTGGCTGCCACTTGCAATTTTCTCTAACGCGCTTGCAAGCCAGATAGGATTTCCGCAAATCTCGGCACCGCGTTTGTCTGCAGCATATTCGCGTGTTCTGCTGATTGCCATTTGCACGATACTGGCGGCAAAGGGAGCGGCAATCATTAGTACAAGCGTTCCGAGAAAGCCTCCGGGGCGATCTCTACTGCCGCCAAAAAACATTGCAAAATTTGCTAACATGGAAATCGCACCTGCAAAAGTAGCCGTGATGGTCATGATGAGGGTGTCGCGATTTTGGATATGTGCCAGTTCGTGCGCCATTACACCAGCCACTTCTTCCATGGTCAAAGTTTCAAGAAGCCCTGTACTTGCTGCAACTGCTGCGTTCTCGGGATTGCGTCCCGTTGCAAAGGCATTGGGCTGCGGTGTGTTGATGATATAGACTGCCGGCATCGGGAGATCCGCAGCTTCCGCCAATCGCCTGACCACTTCATAGAATTCAGGCGCATTGCGCTCGTCGACTTCCACCGCATTATGCATACGGAGCACCATCTTGTCTGATTTCCAATAGTTGAAGAAGTTCATTGCTGCAGCAACGAGAAACGCAATTATCATTCCGGATTGGCCGCCAATTGCGTAACCAACCGCCATAAACAAAGCGGTCATGGCCGCAAGCAATACACCAGTTTTAAAAATATTCATGGTTTTCTACACGTGGTTGAGGGTGTGAGGATATTTCCTATATGATGGGGTGTAGAATTCATACCTTCAAGTTTATTCCTTTCTTTGAGATTGCGATATGCCTGCAAACGATAATCGAAATGAACTTCCCGAAGCTGCTAAACGCGCTTTAGCAGAGGCTGCTGAGCGTCGAGAGATTGCTGAGCGTAACGCTGCAAAGGCAAAGCCGCCGGTCAAAGAGATTTTGGGACGTGATGGTCCTGATCCGGTACGTTTCGGTGATTGGGAAAAAGACGGCATTATTAGCGATTTCTGAGCAATAGTCCCTGTCTGTTAAGGTTCTATTTACCCCATTGGAACGGAAGTTTGAAGCTTTTCAGCCATTTGCCTGGATTGGAAGCCGTATTTTCTAAACTTGGCCCGGTGTTTGCACAACTCCTTGTAACTCATTTGCATGGAGATAAAAATGAAAGCGGCACACACTCTCTTAAAGAAAATTCGCGATTTTCGTGATGATACGTCTGGAAACGTGTTTATGATCACGGCAGTAAGCCTATTTGCGATCATGCTGTCCAGTGGTGCTGCGATCGACTATACGCGCTTGGTCAGCAAGAAGAGTAAAATGGATAGCGCATTGGATGCGGCAATCTTAGCGGCCGGCGTAGAAATGTCTAGAGGCGTATCAGATCAAGGCCGATTGCGCCAAATTTTTGAAAGTTTCTTTTTTGCAAATGTTGACGGATCTAACGATATTGGTGCGATAAATTCTGATGATTTCCAGATTGCTCAATTTAGCGTAAATTCCGAAACAGGAGAGATTTCTGCGGAGATAACGAGTTCAATCGATGCAACGTTGATGCAGATTGCCGGATATGATGAGTTGGATATTGTCTCTAGTGCATCTGGCATCTTTGAGCAAACGGATGTTGAAGTCGCCATGATGTTGGACGTGACCGGCTCTATGCAAGGTCAAAAGATTGCTGATTTGAAAGCGGCAGCTTCTGATGCGGTTGATATCCTTCTTCCAGATGCAAATACACGTGGTGTTCGTATAGGTCTCGTTCCCTATGCAACCTCCATTAATGCCGGTCGCTATGCAACTCGCGCAACCCGCGGAAACGCGACGCAACTTGCCGGCGGATTTGCAAGTAGCATTAATGTCCCCACAAATAATTGTGTAACAGGGCGTGGCGGACGTGATGCTGCAACAGATACGTCTTTCCGCCAAGCCCCGCTAGGCTCAGATAGCAGAACGGTGAATGCTGGAAATGCAGGGTTGCGTTGTCCAAGAGCACAGATTCAGCCTCTGACGAACAATACAAACACGCTTAAAAGTCAGATTCTTCAATACAATGCCGGGGGCTTTACGGCTGGACACTTGGGTATCGCGTGGAGCTATTATCTTCTTTCTGAGAATTGGCGTGATCTTTTCAATAACAGAAACAAGCCTGCTGCTTACGGCGCTGATGTACAGAAAATCGCAATCTTGATGACGGATGGTGAATTTAACACCGCTTACGAGGGGTTGTCTGGCGCTGGACCCAATGCACCGTTTAACAATGCCAACAGTGTGGATGTTTCCAATACGCGCGCTACCCAGCTTTGTGACGACATGAAACGCACAAAAAACGGAAACCCGGGCATCATTGTCTATGCGATTGCATTCCAAGCACCAGCTTCTGCAGAGGCAACGCTGCGCGGATGCGCTAATACCGATACTGATGAGACTACATATTACTACTCAGCTTCGAGCGGACAAGAACTACGTGAAGCATTCCGTGCAATCGCTGCAAGCATTGGTAATCTGCGCATTACCGGCTAGTGATCATCCTTTATGGACGATAAAAAGGCGGCTCTGTTAGGGTCGCCTTATGTTTTTCAGGCATGCATTTGATGCATAGCTGACATGACGAAAAAGGACTCCCTCAAAGGCAAATCAAGTCCTATATCACCATCAACAGCGTGGCAACGCTGACACATACCAAGTCAGATTTACTCCTCCTCCCAAATCTGACTTGTTGGTTGACCCCCTCCCTCCAATACGGTCGACCAATCATAATGATGCTCGCCAGATCCTCCTCCCCTGGCGAGCATTGTTGTTTCTGGGTTTAGGTTTCTCAATTCATAAACACGAACACAAAAAAGGGGCCACCTGGTTCAAAGGTAGCCCCCGCGATTTTTACTTCCGTGAAAATCGTAATTTAGCGGAATGAAGCCTCAGTGAAGGCTGCTCCAATGTAAGCTTCTTTCCCCTGGATTCCCTTGGAAATCAAAAAACCACTCGACATTAGATCACCTCCTTTCGATTCGTTGAACACACTAAGATGGTGCCATAAATTGAAAAGAGGTCAACACCCTTTGTGGAATTTGTGAAAGGGTGTTGAAAGATCGCTTTGCTTTACTTTTTGTTCTGACGATTTTCGATCAGATCATCAACGACTGCCGGATCGGCCAAAGTAGACGTGTCTCCAAGGTTCGAGAAATCATCCTCTGCGATTTTGCGCAGGATACGGCGCATGATTTTGCCAGACCGTGTTTTCGGCAATCCTGGCGCCCATTGGATCGCATCCGGAGAGGCAATCGGCCCTATTTCTGTACGGACATGATTGCGAAGTTCGGTGCGAAGTTCATCTGTCGGCTCAACGCCCGCCATCAGCGTGACATAGCAATAGATGCCCTGCCCCTTAATGTCGTGCGGGAAGCCAACAACAGCCGATTCAGAGACCGCATCATGCGAAACAAGCGCGGATTCAACTTCCGCTGTACCCATGCGGTGACCGGACACGTTGATCACGTCATCCACGCGTCCTGTGATCCAGTAGTAACCATCTTCATCGCGCTTACAGCCGTCACCGGTGAAGTATTTGCCTTTGTATGTTGAGAAATACGTCTGAACGAAGCGTTCGTGGTCGCCATACACTGTCCGCATTTGGCCTGGCCAAGAATCGGTAATGCAAAGATTGCCGTCGGTTGCGCCTTCAAGTGGATTACCGTCATTGTCGACCAGTTGCGGCTGTACGCCAAAGAACGGAAGTGTTGCAGAACCGGGTTTAAGTTTTGTGGCACCCGGAAGTGGTGTGATCATGTGACCACCGGTTTCGGTTTGCCACCAAGTGTCTACAATCGGGCAGCGTTGTTCACCTACAACGTTATAATACCACTCCCATGCTTCCGGGTTAATCGGCTCACCGACCGTACCAAGAATACGAAGCGATTTACGGGATGTCGATTTGACAGGGTCATCGCCGCCCTGCATCAATGCCCGGATTGCGGTTGGTGCAGTGTAGAATTGGTTCACCTGATGCTTATCGCAGACTTCCCAGAAGCGTGCATTGGTGGGGTAGTTTGGAACACCTTCGAACATTAGCGTGACTGCACCGTTCGCAAGCGGTCCATAAACAATGTAGGAGTGACCCGTTACCCAGCCCACATCAGCGGTACACCAGTAAATGTCACCTTCCTGATAATCGAAGGTGTATTGGTGGGTCATGGAAGCCCAAACGAGATATCCACCTGTTGTGTGCAGCACGCCCTTTGGTTTTCCGGTTGAGCCGGACGTATAAAGAATGAAGAGTGGATCTTCCGCGTTCATTTCTTCAGGTGGGCAATCGGTTGAAGCTGCATCGCACGCCTCGTGATACCAGACATCGCGTCCATCAACCCAATTTATGTCATTGCCGGTGCGCTTTACGACCAGCACTTTTTTGACTTTCTGGCCTGCTTTTTCTGCAATTTCGCAGGCTGCATCTGTATTTGCTTTAAGCGGAATGAGTTTGCCGCCGCGAATGCCTTCGTCCGCTGTAATCACAAAGTCTGACTGGCAATCTTCAATACGTCCGGCAAGCGCGTCCGGCGAGAAACCACCAAAGACAATAGAGTGCACCGCGCCAATCCTTGCACAAGCAAGCATGGCATAGGCTGCTTCCGGGACCATAGGCATGTAAAGCGTGACGCGGTCACCCTTCTTCACGCCTTGCTCTTTCATGACATTTGAAAGGCGGCAAACATGCTCATGCAACTGGTTATAGGTGATGTGCATGTCATCGGTTGGTTCGTCACCTTCCCAGATGATAGCGGTCTGATCGCCGCGGGTCGCAAGATGGCGGTCAATACAGTTGGCGGCAACATTTAGCGTTCCGTCTTCATACCATTTGATGGAAACGTCAGGATATTCGTATGTTGTATTCTTCACTTTGGTGTAAGGCTTGATCCAGTCAACGCGTTTGCCTTCTTCACCCCAGAATGCATCGGGATCAGAAACAGAAGCCTCATACATTTCCTTGTATTTTGCTTCGTCGATATGCGCGCCCTGTGTCGCTTCTTTCAAAATATCGTAGGTCTTCACGTCATCTGACATGGTCTTCTCCTCCATTCCCCGCGTAGACCAACTTACCCGCTACGCTTTATCTTAGTCGGGTTTAAGCAGACCACAGATGCAAGGTCTATTCAACCATTGGGGGATATGTCTTTCGGGCATTTGGTTTGAGGTGGAACATGGTTAATTTTCGATAGTTAAAATTTTAACGAAATTGCTGGATGATAAAGCCGTTCCAAGTGTTTTGAGTAGGAATAGATTGATGGCCGCAAAGCGGAAGATTTTGCTTGGTGCTCTAATTGCGCCTTTGTTTCTAACAGCCTGTGCTGGTGGTGCCCAAGGGTTCCTCGCGATGTTACGCCCGCCGCAAATTACCTGGAATGATACAAGCTGGTGTACGCCAATTGAACTCAAAATCGCGCTCAACAAGATTTCCCGCAAATTTGGCCCGATAAAAGTGCATTCTACGCATCGTTGGCCTTTGGAAAATGCGCGTAAAGGTGGGAAGAAGAAATCCTACCATCTTTCCTGCCGAGCTGTTGATTTTTCAGTACCGGGCAGGCCTTCAGAGGTGAAAGCTTATATTCGATCTCTGCGTGAAGTAGGCGGATACAGTCACTATCCGCGCGGGTTTTACCATATCGACAATGGCCCAAGGCGAACTTGGTAGCTATTCTAACATCACTCTGTCTTTCATAAACACTTCTATTGCCTCTTCCTGCGCCTGGGCTTCGTCGCGTAGCCATGCCAAAAAGTGCAGCACCTTCTCCTTTTCTAGGTTTTCCGGCGGGCAACAAAAGTAAAACCCGCCTTTGGCGCTGATTGCTTCTTTGAACGGCGCGATCAATCGCCCGGCATTGATTTCGCGGAAGGCAAAGCCTAAACGCGCCATAACGATGCCGTTTCCATCAACGGCTGCCTCAATACAATGATCGGCATGGCTGAAATGCAGGCCGCCACTGGCATCGACTGTTGTGTAATTCACTCCGTCAAGCCAGGTTTCCCATTGTCCTGCTTCAATGAAGCGGAGCGACTCGTCATGGATAAGCGTCACCTTCTCAAACAGCGTTTCATCCGCTTGGCTGCCAGTTTCTTCAAACAGTTTCGGCGAGATTAATGGTGTCGCGATTTCCTGAAACAACGCTTCGACATATAAGTCCGGGTAATTGCCAGCTCCAAAGCGAATGACCGCATCCACGTCATCGCGATCGAAATCGGTCAGTTTGAGATTGGCTGAAAGGCGGAAATCAATCTCTGAATGGTCTTCCAAATATGAATGAAGCCGAGGTGCAAGCCATTTGGCTGAAAATGCCGGTCCGGTGGAAACAACCAGTGTGTTGTCTTCTTCCGGCGACAAAAGCGCAAAACTCTCTTCCAGCGTCTGGAAGGCGTTTGTGATGCCCGGCGCCAACACTCTACCTTCGCGGGTCAGTTCAACAGCGCGGTTTAGTCTTCTGAAGAGTTTGAGGCCCAAATGCTCTTCCAACTGCCTGATCTGATAGGAAAGGGCAGCGGGCGTCACGCCCAATTCTTCTGCTGCAAGTTGAAACTGCATGTGTCGGCAAGCTGCTTCAAAAGCGCGTATGGCGTTAACAGGAGGGATCTTGCGCATATCAATTCAAATTTCTTTAACTGAAAGACAAGAATTACGCGTTTGTCACTTCGATGTCTAGAAATTATTTTATGTGTAAGAGATCAGAAAAGGAAATCAAAATGTCTACTCCCAAGACTTACGCACCCTACGAAATCAAAGGCCCGGCAGCATATGCGCACGAAATTCAAGCGGGCATCCATCGCGCACCCAAAGAGCGGGCGAAAGCCGTTCGCGATTTTTGGAACTGGATGATCAAAGGCTAAGCCTACACCAAGACTTAAAAGGATTTTTCCTATGACCACGTTATCTGCCGTATCAGACATTTCATCTGAGAAGCTCGCGTTCAGCATTAAATGGGTCGCGTCCATCATTCAGATTTTTGGTTACGCTGCGACCGCCTTTGGCATGACACCCTTGAACATCTATCTGTTTCTCGCAGGGCTTTTAGGCTGGTTCGCAGTGGGCGTAATGTGGAACGACCGGGCGATCATGCTCATTCATCTGGTCGCTTTAGGCGCGATGGTGGTGGGGTTGGCGAGTTAAAAAACACTCAAAATTTCATCCAGCGGCTTTTTCAGTTTTGCGACTGATGGCACGGTTGCATCGTCTGCCGGATGCCCGACGGGGATAATCATCACCGGTTTTTCTGAAGCAGGGCGTTCAAGAAGACCATTTAAAAATTTCATCGGATTTGGCGTATGGGTGAGGGCGACGAGCCCCGCATGATGAAGGGCAGCCAGCAGAAAGCCTGTGGCAATACCCACACTCTCATTTACATAGTAATTTTTGTAGCGCGACCCATCATCAAATTCACCATAGCGCTGTGCAAAGATAACGATCAACCATGGGGCGATTTCCAGATGCGGTTTTTCCGGGCCTGTACCGATGGGTTCGAGCGCTTTGATCCATTCATCTCCGCCGCCGCCTGCATAAAACGCGCGTTCCTCTTCTTCTGCTGCAAGTCTGATTTGTCTCTTTTTGTCGGCATCCTGAATTGCCACGAAATGCCAGGGCTGATGATTGGCACCACTGGGCGCAGAGCCAGCGGTTTGAATGCAGGCTTCGATAATGCCTCTTGAAACGGGCTTATCCGAAAAGTCACGCACCGAATGGCGTTTTCGCATTTTCTCATAGAATGATTTAGCGGCTGAAACCATCTCTGCATCGGACATGGAAGCCCGATCCGGCAGTGCAACCGCTTCATAGGTGAGCAAAGAGCGTGAGAACACTAAGCGCCCCACCAGCCAAGAATTGCGCCTTGCAGCAAGAACACGACGAGCCAATATCCGCCATCAATCAAAGTAAGGTCCCAGCCTTTATCCTGAAAGCGATGGTTGACGGCCATGGGGGCCACGCAGAAGCCAAGCCAACAGAAGAATGCACCGAGCATGCCTGATGCTAGATCAACCGAAGGGAAATGCCTGAACAATGCAGCGAGCATATAGGCAATGACCAATTGTGCGATGATCGCCACGATGTAGATTTTTGGATTGGGTGCCGGTTCTTCTGTATAACCAACTGCCTTCATCCAGGGCTTGGCAAATGCCCCATACCATGCAGCACCCGACATCATGCCGGCAACAGCAGCAACCAGAATTGCCAGATAGTTGAGATTTGAAAGGTCCATAACTGTTTCCTCCTGAACTCTTTTATCACGTTACAATCCGTTCCTGATCCCAATCAACCTTTTTGACTTCGCACAGTCTTGACTGTCGGATGAGTTCTGCCTGGAATTTGTCATCTCGCGCCTTTGACCATCTCACCTTTGGTTCTAACCAAAGCTTGGTGGCAGCGAGGGTGTCTTCTTTGCGTTTGGTTTGTGCATCCACCCGCCCGATCAATCTGTCGCGTTCGAGAAGCGGGAAAACATAGTAGCCGTATTTTCGTTTCTCGGGCGGCACGTAAATCTCGATCGTGTAATCAAACCCGAAGAGCCATTTCAGGCGTTTGCGATCTCTGATTACCGGATCAAACGGTGACAGCATGCGGATGCGATCAGGTAGCTTCTCGAGCTTTGCAATTACGTGTTCAATGTCTGGCCGCGCGTAAAATTCTTTTGGCTGAGAGCCATCGCAACATTCTACAGTAATCTGCTTGGTTTCCTGAGCGGCGCGATCTTCAAGCCAGGCTTTCACTTCATCAATAGACAAGAGGTCCCAGTATTTGGCAATGTCGCGCGGTGAACCAAACCCAAGACGATCCAAAGCAGAACGGCACGCCCAATCGGTAAACGCATCGTGGCTTACCTCTTGCTGATAGTGATCTTTGTGGATTGTGCGATAGCAGAGGTCATAGACTTTCTGAAACCCCTCGCGTTTGGCAATCGCAAACTGGCCTGTACGCCACATATATTCGAGTGCCGCCTTACCGTCATGCCACTGCCACATCTCAAGCTTCTGGCCCTTGGGTTTTTCCAGATCACGGGATCGCAGGACACCGTTTTGTTCTATGCTATTGCGAAGCGCTTCCACCCGGTTGATGAACCCATCGCCCTGCCACTTAATGAACTTCTGTTTCAGGCGGGGTTCATCCCGGCGAAACTTGTGCTTCCAATAGGGCCAGAATTCACAGGGAATAAGCGATGCATCATGGGTCCAGTTCTCGAACAACCGGCGCTCTTTCTCATGCAGATGTTTGAGGTGCTTTGTCCGGTAGGTCTGATTGCGTGCAAACAGGATCATATGATGCGCGCGTTCGACCCATGGAATGGAATCCATCTGCACAAAGCCAAGCTGATGAATAAGTCCCTCCAAGCCGCCTTGTTCAAACGAAACATGAGGCGGGCGCGTTAGGCCTTGAAGGTGAAGCACGACATGGCGCGCGGTCTTGTTTGAGAGGTGGAGCACGTTTCCTCATCCTGAGCCTGTCGAAGGATACGAGATCGTTTTCACCCTCGCCCTTCGACAAGCTCAGGGTGAGGTCATTCATTCAAAGCGGCTTCAGCGTTTTGCCATCTAGCCCACCCATGCGGCAGACTTCCATCCATTCTTCTTCTTTAACCGGCTGAACAGAAAGGCGCATGGACGTGACGAGTGACATGTCGGAAAGGCTTTCTGTGGCTTTTACCTGTTTCAGAGTAACTGGTGTTGGCATATCGCAAATCGCACGAATGTGGACGCAATCCCAGCGTTCGTCGTCGGTTGTGGAATCTGGTGCACTCAACGCACTCACTTCAGCAATCCCGACGATTTCAAGGCCTTCGTTTGAGTGATAGAAGAACGCGCGGTCACCTAGCTCCATTGTACGCATGAAGTTACGCGCCTGATAATTGCGAATGCCATCCCACTCTTCACCAGCGTCGCCTTTGGCTTTTTGCTGCTCCCATGACCATTTGAATGGTTCGGATTTAAAGAGCCAGTATCGCATGTGGTTTCTCCTGAATGTCTCTTTTATTAACTCTCGCGCTTGAGCGGCCGCGTCAAGAGCTGTTCGACAGCTTCTCGTGCTGTGACCCGTTTTTCCAAAACATCTACAATTGCCGATGTTATCGGAACTTCTACGCTGTGGTCGTTTGCCAACCTTTCGGCAACGCTTGCGGTAAACACACCTTCCGCCAGTTTCAACCCGTCAAGGCTTTCGCCGCTTCCCAAAGCAATGCCAAAGCTGAAGTTTCGCGATTGTGGGGTGGAGCAGGTTAGGGTGATATCGCCAAGACCGGATAGACCCATCAACGTTTCTGATTTTGCGCCAAGCGCGACGGCAAGCCGCGACACTTCCGCGAACCCACGCGCAATAAGGGCGGCCTCCGCACTTGCGCCCAAGCCCATGCCGCGGGCAGCGCCGACAGCGAGAGCAAGAACGTTCTTCAACGCGCCACCCAGTTCCGCACCGCGAATGTCGTTTGAAGAATAACAACGGAAGGTTTCTGTTGAGAGCTCTTGGGCAACACTATTTGCCGCCGTCATATTGCCTGAAGCGATGGTCACTGCTGTTGGCAAACCTTGCACCACATCGTGAGCAAAGCTTGGACCGGATAGTGCCGCGACCCTATGGTCAGGAAATTGGGCCTGAACCGTTTCAGAAGGTAGCTTGCCGGTTTCTTGGTTGATGCCTTTGCAGGTTGTCACCAAAATTGCGTCTGCTTTGACGGTGGGAAAATCTAATAATAGAGAATGGAGACTTTGTGCAGGAACCGCTAGCAGAATTAGATCAGCACTTTCAACTGCCTCGTTGATGTCTTGTGTTGCGGTGATCTTTGTTTCAAGTGTCAGATCCC
>CALLHT010000066.1 GCA_938009335.1 uncultured Rhizobiaceae group bacterium | reverse complement strand
CGGACCGCCCTCCCAGCGCCTGAGGCAAGGTTAACACGAAACTTGCCAAAAGGCATCATTTGAACCATCGGGCTTTAGAAAAAATTTCTTCCAGATCATTGCCACGTTCAATCGCAATATTACCGAGCTTTTGCTTTACAGTCGCTGTTATGATTTCGTTGAAAAGGAAAAGGCTGATGGTTGAATCCATACCGCTGGGCATTGCAATACGGCCATTAAAGGTCAATTTTGCTACCGAAGAAATTGGCGATTTCCATTGGTCCGTTATCAATATGACATCCGCACCTCGGTCAATTGCTTGATTGGCAATGTTAATCACACGCTTTTCGTATTGTCTTACATGATATAGAACAACCACATCACTCGGACCAACGTTCATCATTTCATGCAACCAATGGCTACGGTCTGAGTTCAATATATGAACATCTGGACGCATGACTTGCATGTACACAAAAAGGTGGTTCGCCAAAGTTCCGGTAATCGTGCCCCCTGCGAAATAGACTGATTTAGACAAGTCACAAAGCATATCGCACATGCTTTCAAAATCATCGAAATCAATCGCTTTCACAGAATTCCGGATATTCAATATCGCAGCTTCTGTCACTGAATTGATCGCGTGAGTATCCGGCGCATTAGTCGCCCAGGAATAATCATCCGACATACGATTGCTAAGCTCTTTATCGAGCTCTTCGCGCAAGGATTGTTGAAATTCCGGAAACCCACTGAAGCCCAGTTTTTGAACGAGCCTTGCTACGGTGGGAGAAGAGACATTAGCTTTCGCTGCCAATGCAGTAATACTACCTAGTCCCGAAACTGGATAATTGGATGAGATTGCATCTGCTAATCGTCGCTCAAGTCGGGTGAGGCCAGACGCGTGTTTTTTAAGCCTCTGGAAAACCGTATCTTCCGCCATGTATTCTTCCCCGTGAGACCACACAAAACTTGTCCCACATATTTAATCAAATTCCTAAAGAGGAACTTCCCACGAACCCACATGCGCACTTATAGTTACGCTAGGTTGCAAAAATTTTCCAATACAATTATTAATTTCACCAAAATTTTATTTAGTCTTTCCATTTCAAAGGATCTGGTTCCATTTCCAAGTGAAGAGGGCCTCTCGGGTCCCAAGGGTGAGCCTCAGCCACCGCTTCATCAAGTTCCACCCCTAACCCCGGCTCCTTGGACGGAATGACGTATCCATCTTGCCATTCAATCGGCTTCTTAAGCAAATCTGCGTGAAAGCCATCCCATTTCTTGATCGATTCCAAAACAAGGAAGTTTGGACTGCACGCGGCAATCTGAGCATTCGCCGCACCAACGATTGGCCCGCAATAGCAGTGTGGCGCGATATGCGCATGATAAACTTCCGCCATGGAAGCGATCTTCTTTGCATCCAGTATGCCCCCCGAACGTCCAAGATCCATCTGCAAAATTGAAGCCGCACCTGTTTGCAAAACACGCGCAAACTCATACCGAGTACAAAGTCGCTCACCCGTCGCAACCGGGATCGAAGTCTTGCTTGCAACTTCACCCATCATTTCGGGCATGTCAGGGGGAATGGGTTCCTCAAACCAAAGTGGGTCATAAGGCTCAATTGCTTTTGCAAGCCGAACGGCACCGGATGTCGAGAACTGCCCATGCGTCCCGAACAGGATATCAGCCCTTGTGCCGACTGCTTCTCGAACGGCTGCAACCATGCGGACAGATAGATCGATATCAATCAGACGCGGCATATGCCCATCAAATGCGGTGTATGGACCTGCCGGATCAAACTTGATGGCCGTGAAACCCTCTTCGACTGCCTTGATTGCAGTCTGCGCCGCAAGTTCCGGATCGTTATAAACGTTCTTCTCGTCTTCTCCCCGGTCTGCAGGATAAACGCTCTCATCATCTGCTGGATAAAGATACGTGTAGGAACGCAAACCTTCATGCACACGCCCACCCAGAAGTTCATAAACGGGTTTACCAGCTTCTTTACCAATGATGTCCCAACACGCCATTTCCAACGCTGAGACGCATCCCATCATGGTCACATCCGGGCGTTGAGAGAAACCGGAAGAATATGCCCGACGCCAAAACGTCTCGACATGGTGTGGGTCTTGATTTTCAAGATACCGTTCAAATACGTCTTCGATACATCGAACCATCACATCCGGGCTGAAGGTCGCTGCATAGCATTCGCCATAGCCAACCACATTGCTGTCTGTGGTGAGTTTAACGAAAATGAAATAACGTCCGCCGGTATGGGGTGGTGGATTGCCTACCACGAAGGTTTTGAGATCTTTGACTTTCATCCGAAACGCTCTCCCCGCATCATGTTACGGTACGTTTCAGGAAAAGCACTCTATAGTCAATTCAGTCTGATCAGTTTTCACACATACTATTTTGAAGAGGAACGATCATCCGCCATTGTATTTGTTGCAAATTCATCAGCCGGAACTGTACCCATTGGCGGACACATCAGGCCACTCATATGGCGATTCTTTCGCAAACGCATCACCAGCTTCGGATCGCTGATGGCATTTGGCAATGTCGGTTTCTCGGGCGTTCGGTTTGAGGCCACTTCATTGGGTTGTTTTTCATCGGTCATGTCATTGCTCCCTGAATGACGGAGTACCTCAAAAATGTGACTGGATGATGATAAACGGTTTTTGGCTTGACTGAATCGTTGGAAAAGCCCAATTCCAGCAGAGTAACGTTCAAACGAGAAATCTTCATGCGCGCACGTTTATCATCCATCATCGCTCATCCCGGATTCGAAAAATGGATCATGGCACTGATCGTTCTGAATGCGATCATTTTAGGGTTGGAAACCAGCGATTGGTGGATGACAAATTTTGGCACTGTCCTTGTTGCGCTCGACAACATCATTCTTTTGATTTTCGTACTCGAACTTCTGGCAAGGTTGATTGTCGACTTCAAAGGATTCTGGCGAGACCCGTGGCGCATCTTTGATTTTATCGTCGTGGCAATCGCACTAATACCGGCATCCGGTCCACTCGCGATCATGCGCGCATTCCGCATCCTGAGGGTCTTGCGACTGATCTCCAGCGTAGAAGCCATGCGGCGCGTCGTTGCCGGGCTTCTCAATGCGGTTCCGGGCATGGCATCCATCGTCTTTTTGCTCGGCATCGTATTCTACGTGTTTTCGGTGATCTCTACCAAAATCTTTGGCAGTAGCTTCCCGGAATGGTTCGGCACGCTCGGCGCTTCCGCCTATACGCTCTTCCAGATCATGACGCTGGAAAGCTGGTCCATGGGCATCGTGCGCCCGGTGATGGAGCAATACCCTTATGCGTGGATGCTGTTCGTGCCGTTCATCGTTCTCACCGCGTTTACGGTACTAAACCTCTTCATCGGTGTGATTGTGGACGCCATGCAGTCTGAGCACGAAGCAGAAGCAAAGGCAGAACGCGACGCAGTCTTCAGCGAGACAGAATTGATCTTGGAAGAAGTCCGCGCACTGAGGAAAGAAGTGGCTGAGCTGAAGGCTAAATAGTCACTCAAACACAATCACATTCTTAACCGCTTTGCCGGAGCGCACTTCGTACAGCGCTTCATTAATCTCTTCTAGCTTAAAGCGGCCAGAGATCAGCGGGTCCAGTTGATACTTGCCCTGACTATAGAGCTCAAACAATTCGGGAATATCTTCCGAGATAACCGTATTGCCCATTTTGGTGCCGATGAATTTTTGACCCCATGCGGCCATGGTGCCGGGGTCGTAGTCGCCGCGAGTATCACTCGATGGCATGCCGACAATGACTACCGTACCGTTTTTGGTGATGAAGTTCTGAGCGGAGTCTATTGCGGCCTTCACGCCCACCGTTACGAACACCACATCTGCGCCTCGGCCATCCGTAATCTCCATCACTTGATCAACTGCCGTTTTGTCCGTCGGGTTAATGCCATGCGTGGCACCAAAGGATTTGGCGACCTCAAGTTTTTCAGGTTCCAAATCCATGGCGATTACAGATTTTGCACCGGCCAGTGCAGCGCCTTGCACCGAATTCAACCCGACGCCACCACAACCGATCACAATAGCATGCTGACCTTCTTTCAACTGCGAGGCATGACGCACCGCGCCATAGCCTGTAATCACCCCACACGCTAAAAGAGACGCTATATCAAACGGCATATCAGCCGGCGCTTTTTGTAACTGGCTTTTGTGCACCACAACATCCTCTGCAAACGCACCGCAATTCATGGCTTGGTGCAGCTCTTTCCCTTGCGGGTCAGTAATCGGCTTGGAATGCAGCAAAGGAAAATCGCCCTCGCACAAAACTTCCATATCATCACCGCAGTAGTGACAATCAGAGCAATGGCGCACCAAGGTTACAATGACATGGTCGCCCGGCTTAAAATCGCGAACGCCCTCGCCCACGCTTTCAACAATACCAGCGCCTTCATGACCATAGACCGCAGGCAGTTGACCGCCCCATATTCCATCGGCGTAAGAAACATCCGAATGACAAATTGAGCATGCTTTGAGATTAACCCGCACCTCATCGTGCGCCGGTTGTGCGACGATTACCTCTTCAATTTTGAGCGGCTTTCCAAACTCATAGCAAACGGCTGCTTTCGTCATCTAGGTTGCATCCTCTTCGGCTCTCAACTTACGGCTCGGGACCTATCAATCAGCTTTGGATAATAATCGCAACAAATAGTTTTTCTTGCTTGAAACCGTCATGCCATCTTGTAATCTGGATATCACCAGGCTGAGAGGTATCTCCTTTAATGTGAATGGAGT
>CALLHT010000065.1 GCA_938009335.1 uncultured Rhizobiaceae group bacterium | reverse complement strand
TTGTTGATGAACACGATAAGCCGATTGGCGTTGCAGGCAAACATGCCCTGCCTGGCCCCTTGGCAGAACGTGATGTGAAGGCTGTTACAACCGCCTAAGGCTTGCTCAAACAAAAAAGCCGCCTGAACGCACAGGCGGCTTAAATTGAGAATGTGTCAATTGGTCAGAACGTTATTCAGAAGAACCATTACCCAGTGAGCCGCTTTGTGCTGGTGCGCTTGAGCCGGCTGGAGCAGGTATCGGGAACTTGGTGCCGGTAATCCTATACCGAACTTGGCAAAGGCTTTCAAAACCACTACCCGGCCCGAAGTCGTCATAGCGAAAGATGTCTACCAGCGACACGATCCAATCTTGACTATAGTTCGCCGGAATATTCTGAACAATCCGCCACGATTGACGCGAAGGCGAAATTTGTGTCCCAGCACTTCCAATTGCGGTGAAAGCATCCACGCCGGTGAACAAACCACGTCGGATATCTTGATCTGTCCGGAAATTCTGCGCGTAATTTTGGAAGTGCAGCGACAATCTCGCAGTGTCGTCAAGTCCAGGGAACGCATTCGGCGGTCGATATCGTGCGAGCGCGCAATCTCCAACCGCATATCCCACTGCATTACACGCATTATTTGTCGAAATAATACATGCACGACCACGATAATGATCTGGCGCTTGCGCAAATGCTTCTGCAGCCATGAACAAACCCATGCCAGATGCCGCAAGAGCACCAAGTAATTTACGTACCTTCATAAAAATATTCCCTTTGACTATCCATCTTGATGAGGGGCGAACACCAAGCCGGATAAGCTTAAAAAAACAATTGCGATAAGAATCCACAAATCAAATCACTCAAATATAAGATTTCTGATGAAATCCCCCTATTTAAATATTCTTATGATTCAATACTAAAATCAATAGTTGATCCAATATTGTGATCATTATGATTTATTATTTAAATACAAATGTTTGGCACTGCATCTTGATACTTACCATTACGTAAAATGCTTGGAAATTGAGATTAACTGGACGTTTTTTCGCAATAAATCTCGCGCGGCCAATCAACTAAAAAATCCTCATAGTCTTCCGGCTTGATGCCATTATCTTCTACAGCCCTGCCCTGAATGCTGATGCCAGCTTTATGAACTGATTGCGGATCGCCTGAGACAAGCGGATGCCAGTCAAACAGGTCTTTGCCTTCTTTCACCAAACGATAAGCACATGTGGGCGGGAGCCAGCGGATTGTTTCAATTTTTTCTGGTGTGAGTTGGATGCAATCCGGCACTTTTTCAAAGCGATTTTCATAGTCCTTGCATCGGCATGTGTCACAATCCAGCAGCTCACAACCGATATTGGTCCAGTAAATTTCTCCTGTATCCCAGTCTTCCAGCTTATTGAGACAGCATTTTCCGCACCCGTCACATAGGGATTCCCATTCTTCACTCGTCATTTCGTGAAGAGTTTTACGTTTCCAGAAGGGAATTTCTGTCATAAAATCAGCCTAAAGCGTGTTTACCAGTCTGAGTGAAAAAGCATTAGGGTGTACCTTTCAGCACATCACTTTTTCAATCTGATGTGCTATAGAACACTGGGATAATCAGCAAGGGATATGTGGCGGATGAAGGATCCGTTTGAAAAATCAACCAAGGGAAGAGGCTGGAACAGGCTTCTGGATTTCGATTCCTGGATCGATTCTTCTCTCTATTCCATGTTCTCCAGCGGGTCTGAAACGTGGGAATCCATCACGATCTTCTTCCGCCGTTTCAAAGTGCGCGGGTTCAAAAAATTCTTAGTAGAAGTTGCCGATGAAGGATTGACGCTCGCACTGCTCGGCTCCATCGCAATGTTGGCACTTGCCCTACCCGCTTTCGAAGAAACCCAGAAAGACTGGCGCAGTCAGGGTGACTACTCGGTCACCTTTCTTGACCGAAACGGCAAAGATATCGGCAGGCGCGGAATTCGCCAAAATGAAGCACTTGAGCTTGATGAACTGCCGGATGATTTCATCAAGGCAGTTCTGGCAACTGAAGATCGCCGCTTTTTCGAGCATATCGGCATCGACTTCTTCGGCTTGACGCGAGCGCTTGCTGAAAATGTGCGCGCAAACTCGGTAGTTCAGGGCGGGAGTACGATCACGCAGCAGCTTGCGAAAAACCTGTTCCTGACCAATGAGCGAACTCTGGAGCGTAAAATCAAAGAGGCGTTCCTTTCGCTTTGGCTTGAGGCAAACCTCTCCAAGAAAGAAATTCTGAAATTGTATATCGATCGCGCTTATATGGGCGGCGGCAATTTCGGCATCTCTGCAGCCGCGCAATATTATTTCGACAAGGACATCCGCGAAGTTAGCCTTGCAGAAGCAGCAATGCTTGCCGGTCTCTATAAGGCACCTGGCAAATATGCTCCGCATATCAACCTGCCAGCTGCGCGCGCTCGAGCAAACGAAGTGCTGACCAACATCGTGCAGGCTGGCTTCATGACGGAAGGCCAGGTCATCCGTGCTCGCCGCGAACCCGCATCAGTTATCGAGCGCGAAGACCTGCAAGGCCCAAACTATTTTATGGATTGGGCATACCAGGAAGTTCAGCGCATTGCCGTCAAATTTAAGACGCGCAACTTGGTTGTGAAAACGACTGTCGATCTTGATCTACAACGCGCGGCCGAAGATGCGGTTGAATCTCATCTGCGCCAGTTCGGCACTCAATATGGCGTGCGTGATGCAGCTATGGTTGTTATGGATCACGAAGGTGCGGTTCGTGCAATTGTTGGCGGACGTGATTACGGCCAGAGCCAATTCAACCGTGCCACGTCTTCACGTCGTCAACCGGGTTCTTCATTCAAGCCGTATGTCTATGCCGCATCAATCGAGAACTTTGGTTATGACGAAACAACACGCGTTGTTGATGGCAGCGTTTGCCTCAACAGGTTTGGCCGCAACTGGTGCCCACGTAATTACAATGGCGGTTTCCGCGGGCGCACGGATATGCAGACTGCGCTGGTGAAATCAATCAACACAATACCGGTCAAACTCTACGTAGGGCGTGATGGCCTGCAGGGATTGGGCGGCGATAAGCTCCTGAAAACTGTGCGTGATGTTGGCATTGAATCTGACATGGTGGTCAACCCGACTATGGTGTTAGGTTCTAACGGTGTGACCGTTCTGGAAATGGCAACAGGTTACGGAACATTCATGACAGGCGGCAACAAGGTCGACCGCCATGGCATCAGCCAGATTTCTGATAAAGATGGTAACGTGCTGTTTGACATCCGCGAAGATGGTTCAAAAGATAAGCGTATTTTCAAACAAGAGACAGCCAGAGTTATGAATACAATCATGGCTCAAATTCCTGAATGGGGAACGGGAAGGCGCGCGGCCCTTCAGGGTATCCGCTCTGCCGGTAAGACTGGAACGACTCAAGCCTATCGTGATGCATGGTATGTGGGCTTTACCGGCAACTATGTTGCTGCCGTCTGGTTTGGCAATGACAACTACCAGCCCACCCGTCGTCTAACGGGCGGCAGGTTACCGGCCATGACCTGGAACAAGTTTATGACCTATGCGCATCAAAACATTGAGCTCCGCCCAATTCCTTATATCGAAAATCCGTTTCCCGGCATTGAGGAAAATTCACAAACAATTGCAAATGCTGATACGGAGGATGAAGTCGAGCTGCCCGCAAGGCCAAAACTTCTTTCGAGAAAATCTGAAGACGCATTGCTTCAACTTGAGAAAATGCTTCGTGAAGCAAAATCTCTGAAACGCCCTGACGAGGTTGCTGAGAACCAGTCCCCTTCCGCTACTACGGTGTCACAATAAGGCTTGATTGGCTTTCATGCGTATTCTCGTTTTCTTTTTGACTGTTATTGCAATTGGACTGACCCTTGGCGGTGTTAGCGCGCATCTTTCCATACGCCAGTCGCACGGCATTGGTGCAATCAATGTTGGACCTTGGTCTGCCTGGCCTTTTGTGGGTGGAGCAGAAGTTGATCCGTACACGTCGGCTCGCTCAGCGGCTGATGGAACATTGCCCCTTGGTGCTGCAGAAGGTTTATCTTTCGAAGCAGCAACAGATGATAATGGAACGCCACTTCGGCAAAATTGCCGATACGAAATTTCCGGAAAAACGCCGATCACCAGAGTATGGACCCTCACCGCCTACTCACAGGACGGTGCAGCGCTTGTCTCTAACATAGGTGACGTCGCCGCATTTCATTCAGGCAATATCGTGAGGTTTGCCGACTCGTCTTTCATCATCAAAATTGATGACCGACCTTCATCTGGCAACTGGATGCCAATCTCCGGTGACGATGATTTCAAGCTGATTTTACGCCTCTATGATACGCCCATTACGAGTAACTCGGGCGTAATCGACCCCGTCATGCCGAAGATAGTGCCAAAGGGGTGCGCATCATGATCAAGCGTATTTTATATTTTGGTGCTTGTGGTCTGGTCTTGGCCGGCATTGTTCACATTGCCATCATTTTGCTTATCCCTACGCTTGGCAAACGCGATGCTGCCAAGCAAATTGTGGATTCGCTTCCGGAGCTTCAGTTTGTAGAGCTTTCAAAAAATAGTGCAGTTAAAATCGCGGCTGCAGACCCATTCTTTGAATTGGCGGTGTGTCGATTTAAATTGCAGGAAGCGGGAGTTCAAATCACCGGAAATGATCTACCATCGTTTTGGTCAGCCGCGGTCTATGACGGCAAAGGACGTGTGATTTACAGCATGAACGATCGTACTGCAATTGGTAAGAAACTGCAGATACTTGTCGTTAATCCCATTCAGATGGCAGCACTTCGTCAGCTGCAGCCAGAAGAACTGGAAACTTCGATTGTTGTTGAGACCCCAATTCAAGAGGGGTTTATTTTGTTACGAGCGTTCGTAAGGGATCCTACACAGAAATCCCGAAGCGAAGCGTTTTTGAATTTCGCACGTTGCTCGCAGTATACTGGGATTTAGATCTTATCGAGCTTAGCAAACGTTCTAGTTTCGGATTCTTCCGCCACATATTGAACGCCTTCGAAGAGCAATATTGTTGCACTTTCGCCTTCTGCATTGGACTTGCTGGGACGCGAAACTTTTTCCAGCGGAAACTTAAGTACTGCGGTCATGATTGTCTCCATTCGACCGTTTCATTGAAAGTATTCGTTTTCCACTCTGCACATATTACACTCTAAACATGGTTAATGCATTGTAAACATTTGAATGGGAAGATTATCGGACGAATCAAATTGGGGCGATTTGTAAATGACACACGGAAAATCAGGCATAATGTCTGCACGAAAAAATACGCATACCGTTGGGTCTGTATTGAGAGATGCGGCCAATGACTTTGCAACAAAAGAACAGCCAACTTCAGAAGAAACCAACGCTTTTCAGGAGTTGTTTTATACGCTTGCTTTGAACTGCGATCCAACGGACCGTAAACATGTCGCCAATGCTTTAGCCCGTGGGCTATACACGCCTCGCTCAATTGCCTATTACTTTGGCTTGGACAGTCTGGAAATCGCTGCCCCCGTGCTGCGATATTCACCGGTTTTGAACAACCGCGACTTTGTTTCGCTCATCATGCGATCAGAGTTTGATCATATACGTGTGATTGCTCAAAGAGATGATCTAGAACTTGAAACCGTAAATGCGATCATCGCAGTTGATAATGATAATCGGGTACTTCTTGAAATCATGCGTTCTTCTGAACGGTTGATGCGAAACCCAGAAATCCGCAGCGCACTTGATAAAGCGTATGGCATCGTTCGTCATACGATAGAGGAAAATCCTACTCCTAGCGAAATCAATATGGGGTTGTTGGGCGAAGAAGACATTACCGATCTGTCAGAGGCGCTTTTAAGCTTAGCCTCAACAGGTGGTAAGGTCGGGCGAAATCAAACACGGCTTAGGGCGAGCCAATCAAGGCCTCTAAATCATGTTGAAGGACGTCTTTTACGCAATGCAAAAGATCTGAACTTTTCCGCGTTTGCCTATTCGGTAGAGCGGGAATGCAGGCTCCCTTCCAAATTTACATTGTCCACCCTCAAAGACAAAAACGCTGGTGACCTCGCAACGATTTTGGCAAGCCTTGATGTATCACGATTTATTGCTTCGCGGATCATGCTCATCCTGATTCCGGATTTCGGGCGCGATGTAAATGTGTTCAAGCTTGTCCTCGAGAATTATGAAAAACTCGATCATACCGAGTGCCGCGAATACCTGACCGGTAAGGGCGCGAAATTTGGTGATCCTACCCAAGTCTTCTTTAAACGTGCACAAGGACATCAAAGACAGGCAGATATCAAGCGTCCAACACAAGAGGCTTCAAGAACTGCAAACGCAGCTTAGGCTTACAGCTGATTACTCTAACCAATTAGCTCTCTAAGTGCATTTGCAACCAGAGGGCCGTGCGTGTGCAATATCCAATGATCAGCATCCTCTACTTCGATACGGCGCAGATCAGCGCAATAGGTGCCAAGGTGTTCTTGGCTGACTGGAAGGAGCGCTTGATCTCCCAATCCCCAAATGAGTGTATGCGGCATGGTCACACGAAACTGGTCCGGTGCAGCATTGTATAGTGGTGCATCTGAGATAGGCTTGCCTTCCTGAGGAACGACAATTGGCGAAGAATTGTACCAATGCAGCATGGCCGCCAATCGCTCTTCACTGTCCCATGCTTTTCGATATCGCTCCTTCATCGCGTCATCAAGCCAAGGAGACAGTGAGAACTTTTCAAACATGGAAAATGTTTTTGAAAAATCATTGGCACACATGTGGGATGCAGCATCAGAGGATCGCAAAATATGGAAATATGCGCTTGCTTGTGCTTGGGCGGGATGATCAATCATCGCGTTCTGGAAGCATATGGGATGGACGCCATTCGCGATCAGGAGATGGTCGACTTTCTCTGGAAAATTGATGGCCAAGGCATAAGCAATCGACGCGCCCCAATCGTGCCCTGCCAGTGAAAAACTTCGCTCGCCAAGCACCTTCTTCGTCAGCGTCAACATATCTTGCACGAGTAGCCGCGCTTTGTAGTTCTCGGCGCCTCTTGGTGCGTCGCTTTTATTGTAGCCGCGTTGGTCCGGGACCAAAATAAGATATGTGTCGCCCAATGCTTCCATGACAGCTTCCCACGCAAGCCAGAATTCAGGGAACCCGTGCAGCATCAGGATTGGTTGACGTGTGTCTTCCAACGGTGATCCTGAGTAAGGGGAACCGTTATGAACAAGGTGGATGTTGATGCCATCGCAAACTATAAAATCGGAGCGAAAGCCTTTGGGTAGTTTCTCTGTCATGCCGACAGAGTATACGCCTTGTATCAGCTGTCCAGTTTGTTTCTGTCGATCTGCAGGGATGGAAATTTCTTGGTGCTACTGCGCGCGAGATCCTCAGTCACAGCCTCTTGCCACCGATGCCCGATTACAGCGCCTCTGCTTGCTTCAGAAATTACGTTGTCTGTGATCGAAGCGGTGCCAATTCCTTCGACTACGCTTACATAAAAGCCCGTTTTTGTTTTTCGAACCACATTGTTGCTAGCCACTACATTTTGTAGGTATGGCCCCCATCCCAAAAGCATCCCAAATCGGCTGGCGTTTTCGACGACATTGCCTGTGATTGCAATATCCGCTTCAGCAAGAATACCGGTGCCGAAAACATGTTGCTCATCGGCGTAAGGGACGTTCTCATGAATATTGCGAACGATATTATTAGCGCAAATGCTCAGACGCCCGCCATGATCTAGATTTGCAATTGAAATACCCCGAGCTGCACCATCTACAATATTGCCGGTGATGTTTGCACCTTGAAAGGCAAATTCCGAGTAAACCGACGTCTCGCCAGCGCGCAGACACGTGTTGTTTGTAATCTGAATATTGCTGCAGGAATTTGAACGGATGGTCGAAAAAGCACAATCGGACACATGGTTGTCTGTAATCATGATGCCATCGCACTGGTAAGAATTGATACCATTGCCATATTGCCCGGTGCCGCCTTTGATGGCGGCGATCCGCCTGACGCGGTTGTTGGTGATAATCGTATTGTCTTCAGCCCGTTCCCACCGATATGCGAGAATTCCGGCATTTGCACAATCCTGAACCGTATTGTTGGAAATCGTCAGGCCTTTGTTCGCCATCGACATGATGCCGCCATATCCAAGGGCGTTATCGACCTTGTTGTTTGTTACACGCCCATCTGACCCTTCAATGATAAGGCCATATGCTGATGCGTTGGTTGAGTGACAATTTTCGATTGAAACGGACTGAGCGTTGGAAACACGAAGGTTGCCATCTGCATATTCTTTGACAGGGCGCAATCTTCCATCAAACACCAGCCCCTGCAAATCAACCGTATTGGCGTTCTCGCAATACAAGAAATGATCACCACCAAGGAATTCAAGCTTGGTTGCGCCTTTTACGCCATATAGTCGTGTGTTTTGCGGAAGCGTGACGTTAGAAACAAGATATTGCCCAGGTTCTAAAAACACAGGCTGATTTTCAAGCGATGCTCGTTCAAGCAGACGTTGGAGACGGCGCCCCTGGTCTTCTGCGACGCCGGGGCGTACGCCATGGTCTGCCGCGCGCCATCCACCTGTAAACCCAAATGCAGGCGTTGTAACTGTTGCTGCCAGACTTGCGCCCATTCCGGTCAAAAAGCGTCTGCGATCGATCATGAAAACCACTCCATTTTAGAAAATAGAAGCAGTTTTCATGCCATTTAGGTCAAAACACCCTTTGCGCTTGCCCCTGGTAAGCAATATGTATGGAGTAACAAATCGCCTAACGGGAATTCCTTACATGTTGAAAGACGACGCAATCTATCTCGGAACCAGCCGGAAGAATGACGATACAAACAACAAAGCTGAGTATTTAAACCTCAAACTCGCCAATAGGCACGGACTGATTACGGGCGCGACGGGTACTGGTAAAACTGTGTCTTTGCAGATTTTGACAGAGGGTTTTTCGAACGCAGGCGTCCCGGTTTTCTGTGCCGATGTGAAGGGTGACTTGTCCGGTTTGGCAGCGAAAGGCGAAGCAAAAGATTTTCTTGCGAAGCGCGCTGAAACAATCGGCTTGGAAGATTATCAATTTCAGGAATTCCCGGTCATTTTTTGGGACCTTTTCGGCAAGCAAGGTCATCAGGTACGCGCAACAATTTCTGAAATGGGGCCGTTGCTGCTCGCCAGATTGTTGGACCTTAACGAGACGCAAGAGGGCGTGTTGAATGTGGCCTTCAAGCTTGCGGATGACGAAGGCATGCTGCTTCTTGATTTAAAAGATTTACGCGCGCTTCTGATTTCGATGGGTGAGCGTTCGAAGGAACTTACCTCGACCTATGGTTATGTTTCGAAACCTTCGATTGGCGCGATCCAGCGGCAGTTACTCGTTTTAGAGCAACAAGGTGGAGAAGGCTTTTTTGCCGAACCTGCTTTGAAGATCATGGATATTATGCGCACAACGCGCGATGGCCGTGGTGCGATTAGCATTCTCGCTGCTGATAAGCTTATGCAATCGCCGAGGCTCTACGCAACATTCCTTCTTTGGCTTTTGTCCGAGCTATTTGAAGAGCTGCCCGAAGTTGGTGATATGGATCGACCCAAATTGGTTTTCTTCTTCGATGAAGCACATCTATTGTTTGACGAAGCGCCGAAGGTGCTGGTCGAGAAGGTGGAACAGGTTGTGAAGCTGATCCGTTCAAAAGGCGTTGGTGTTTACTTTGTGACACAAAACCCGGTTGATATTCCCGATAGTGTGCTTTCACAGCTTGGTAATCGGATCCAGCATGCATTGCGCGCCTTTACACCAAAGGAACAAAAGGCGGTTCGTGTAGCAGCCGATACATTCCGCCCCAATCCAGAATTTTCTGCTAAAGAAGTCATCATGGAGATGGGAGTAGGTGAAGCGCTTGTTTCTACGCTCATGAAGAAGGGTGTGCCTTCAATCGTGCAACGCACTCTCATTCGACCTCCCGCCTCTCGTCTTGGTCCTTTGACCAAGAAGGAACGCCAAGCGGTTATCGATATGAGCCCTGTTGGTGAGCTATATAACGAGACTATTGATCGTGAATCTGCCTATGAATTGCTCAAGAAGGCAGCAGCGGAAGCTGCTAAGCGTGAAGAAGAACAGCGCGACCGAGAGGACGAGGAACGCGAGACAAAGGGTCGTGCCAGAACGCGTTCCGGGTTTCAATTGCCGGACTTTGATAGAGATGATCGTCCTTCAAAGCGTTCACGTAGCAAATCAAAAACCCGACATAAGAGAGGTTCCAGAGGTCGTCAGAGTGTGACAGAAGCGGCGGTAAAGTCGCTCACTCGTTCGCTAGCAAGTGGCTTGGGCCGTGCTTTAGTGCGAGGAATTTTAGGCAGTCTGAAAAAAGGATTCTGATTTACCGCTACTTTGCCAAGTATACGCTTGCATTCTGCAGGCCTTCAGGTACCGGCACATCCGTGGCATTGTAATTGGAATTCAAATAAAGCGTTGGTCCTTCCGCAAGTTCGACCGCACGAGCAATGATAGCTGTATAGGCCGCTTGGTCAGCGATTGGACCCTCGGAATCAATTTTCAAAGTGCCATTTGGCAGATAAATTGTACCAAGGAGCAATCTCGCATTGTCGCTTGTGATCTGGTGCTTCTCAATTTTTGAGGCTGCTCTATCTTCGAAAATCAAAAGGCCAGCCATAGGGCCAGTTTTTGGTGCTGTCAGATTGATCGTGGTCTCTTTCTTGAACAAGAGCTTCGCTTTGTCTCCAGCTAAGAAAAAGCCGACGTTTTCACCTTCAAACCGGGCTTTGTCAGTCACTTCCAATTTTCCGCCATTAATGATGTAGATGCCAGGCTGTAATTTTGCCTCTGCAGTGCCTCTGACTTTCAACCCACCACAATAAGTCCCAGGGTACAGGACATGCATACCTTTTTTGATCTCATAGTTATTAAAGTCGCATAATCCAACAGATGGCTGAACTCTATTCAGTAGTGGATCGGAAATTGGAGGGCAATCAGTTATTGGCTGCGGAGTAAAAGAAGCGTGTTTCGCCCCTTTTACACCACCGGAAGAGCACGTTACACCCGCAACAATTCGGGCATTGTCATCCACACGAATTGCCTGTTTATCAGAAGAATTGGCATAGACACCACAATCCCGAGCCTCAAGACTTGCACGTTTTGTTAGATGTATTGTTCTGTTATTTTTTTCTTCAAGACCGATCATGCAGATCTTTTTTGTGCCAGCAAGATTGGCAGTAGCAGTTACCTTCAAGGGCAGTACATTGCCGCCTAAATGATGGAGAACAAAAGGCTGCCAATGGTACTCAAGATTTACAGTCAATCCTGAATTGTCGCCAGCAATAGTCGTACTTACGCCTACCGAATGATTGCTTCCATCCATATTAAGATTTTGTTGTAGGTTGGAAATCACATAATCTTCGGAAATTTCTGAAATTGTAGTGCGATTTGTGTTGCTTAACCCCAGCTCTTTTGCACTGGCTAACGCGGCACTATCGGCGGCCTCTTGTAGAGCCGATTCAGCGCGAGACAACAATGAATAATCGATTGCAATGCCGGTTCCCATCAGCAATGGCAAAGCCATAATTGCGGTTGTTAGTGCAACGTTACCACGATTATCTTTTAAAAATCTTTTGAACATGGCTGCCTGATTTTGTCGAATTCTCGCAAAAATTAGCAGAATGACCCTAAAATTGGGTCAATTAGAACGGTTAATGTTTCCTTGTGAATTCAATACATTTTTAGGTTTCTAGAAGACCACGCAAATCCCCAATGACACCGTTTGGCCTGAGGTCGTGATACTCATCCGGCTGTTCGGTTCGGTTTATCCAATTACAGTTGAAGCCAAATGCGACTGCTCCCGCAATATCCCATCGATTGGAAGACTGAAACGCTATTTCATTCGGTTGAAACCCATATTCATCTGTAACCATTGCATAGGTTGCAGGGTCTGTTTTGAATACACCGATTTCATCGACTGAGAATTGATTGTCTAACAATTCCGCCAATCCGGCTGAGTTAACCGCTGCAGACAGCATATCCGGTGATCCATTTGAAAGGATTGCGGTTTTTGCTCCGGTATCCTTTAAAGCTTTTAGAACGGTGGGAACTTCCGAATAACAATCCAACGCCATATAAGCATCGAGTAATGTATTTCGGCAATCTGCATTGCTTCCCGGAACGGATGCCAAAGCAAAATCAAGAGCTTGAGTGGTAAGGGTCCAAAAATCCACGTATCGCCCCATACCGCTTCTCGTCCATGTATATTCCAATTGCTTGTTGCGCCAGATTTCTGATACGCGAGCCGGGTTTTCACCCACGATATCAAAATGACGCGAGACAGCAGAATGGACGTCAAACAAGGTGCCGTAGGCATCGAATACGTAAGCTTTTGCGGTCATAACCAGATTCCATTTTTCTTATTGGAAAGAACACTAACCATTGGCAAACCGCTCATAAAGCCCTAATTACGAGGCAGAATAACTTTTGACCACTTTGGAGTTAACCCATGGCTTTTGAACTTCCTGATCTCCCTTATGCATATGACGCTCTAGCGCCTTATATGTCTGCTGAAACGCTGGAGTTTCATCACGACAAACACCACCAAGCATACGTGACCAAAGGCAATGAGATGCTTGCCGGCACAGATTGGGAAGGAAAGGCGCTTGAAGACATCGTTCGTCATGCTGGCGCAAATGATCAAGGCCTTCTCAACCAGGTTGGCCAGCACTACAACCACATCCATTTTTGGAACTGGATGAAACCAAATGGTGGCGGCACTTCGCTTCCTGGCGCTCTTCAATCCGCAATTGATAGCGACTTGGGTGGGTACGACAAATTCAAAGCTGACTTCATGGCAGCCGGCGCAACTCAATTTGGCTCAGGCTGGTGTTGGTTGGCTGTCAAAGACGGCAAGCTTGAAATCATGAAAACAGCGAACGGTGATAACCCGCTTACCCATGGTGCCGCACCAATTCTCGGCTGTGATGTTTGGGAACACTCTTATTACATCGATTACCGCAACGCGCGTCCAAAGTATCTCGAAGCATTCGTCGACAACATGATCAATTGGGAATACGTTGCAGAAATGTATGAGGCAGCGACAGCTTAAGCGCGCTGCTTCAAATTAACTGGATTTGATAAACCCCGGCCATTTGCTGGGGTTTTTTGTTTAAAAGCCTAAGCCTTACCCGTCGCCTTCAACGCAAATGCGTAGGACCGTGCAGCATCTTCCAAGGCTGCGAACCGTCCCGATTTGCCAAAATGGCCAGACGTCATGTTTGTTCGCAGCATAAGGATGTTATTATCCGTTTTCATTGTCCGCAGTTTTGCAACCCATTTAGCAGGCTCCCAATACGTCACACGTGGATCGGATACGCCTGCCGTTACCAGCATTGCCGGATAGTCCTTTGCTTCGACATTGTCGTAAGGGGAGTAGGCTATAATCCAATCAAACGCCTCTTTGCTTTCAATCGGGTTCCCCCATTGGGACCATTCACCGGGGGTCAGGGGCAATGTGTCATCGAGAATGGTATTCAACACATCAACAAAGGGAACATCAGCAATAGCGCCTGCAAATAGATCTGGCGCCATGTTCACGCAAGCCCCAACTAGAAGCCCACCTGCCGAGCCGCCTATAATGACGATATTACCTCGTGCGGTGAAACGCATCTCTGAAAGCGCTTCGCCCGCCGCGATAAAGTCGTGGAACGTGTTTGGTTTCTTTTCGAACTTTGCGTCTTCATACCAAGCCCTGCCTTTTTCTTGGCCTCCGCGAATATGCGCCGTGGCATAAATGAATCCACGATCAACGAGCGATAAGCGATTGGCTGAAAAGCCAGCGGGCATGGATGCGCCATACGAGCCGTAACCGTAGAGCAAACACGGGGCAGAACCATCCAGTGCAGTGTCTTTGTGATATAGCACCGTAACAGGGACTTCTGCGCCATCATGCGATTTCGCAGAAATCCTCCGTGTGACATAATTAGCTGCATTGTGACCTGATGGTATCTCAGTTTCCTTGAGAAGCGTTCTTTCGCCGGTTTTCAGATCATAATCATAGGTTTGCGCAGGGGTTGTCGGCGATGAGTAGGTAAACCTGAACATATCCCGGTCATATTCAGGGCTAGGAGAAACACCTAGGCCATACGCCTCTTCATCGAATGAGATTTCCTGTCGTTTGCCGTCTGCTCCCATGAAGCAAATACGCGGTAACGCATCTTCGCGTTCCATCCAGATGACCCATTTCTCGTAAGCCTCCAGCGATATGATCATCCGCCCCTGTTTGTGCGATAGGAAATCTTTCCAGTTCCCCATCGAAGGGGAATGAACAGGCGCTTCTACAATTTTGAAATCTTCTGCACCATCGGAATTGGTAAGGATTAAAAACCGATCTCCTTGATGTTCAACCGAATATTCGAGCCCTTCTTGCCGAGCTTGAATTAATGTTGGCTGCGCATTTAGATCAGATGTGGAGATGTAGTGCATTTCATCCTGATCATTCATACCAGCAGAAATGAAGATAAACTCACCCGAGCGGCTTCGCCCAACACCACAATAGAACCTCTGATCCTCTTCCTCATAGACAAGGACATCGTCTTTTTGAGCAGACCCTAGAGTGTGCCGATAAACTTTAGAAGGGCGATGGTTTTCATCAACCTTAGAATAGAACAGCGTCTGATGATCACCCCATGCACATGAGCCAACATCCTTAAGCTCATAGGAAGAATCTTCCATCGTTTCGAGATCACGAAAAACCAATGCGTAATATTCTGCCCCTGAAGTGTCACGACTCCACGCAAGGGTTTTATGCTCGGGACATTCTCCAACATATCCAATCTCGAAATAGTCTTTGCCGGCGGCTTCTTTATTTACATCCAATAATACGGTTTCTTCTCCACCGTTTCGTGGTGTGCGAAGCCGTATTGGATGCTCCCCACCTTCGACATATTTCCAGTTATAGGCATATGGACCAAACTCAACGGGAATAGAACTGTCATCTTCTTTTATACGGCCGCGCATTTCAGCAATAAGGGTCTTCTGAAGCGACTTTGTATCCGCCATCGCGGATTCATAATAAGCGTTTTCAGCATTGAGATAAGACTTGATATCCTCAGGCAGCAAATCCGGTTCCCGCATTGCTTCCTGCCAGTTATCAGCACGCAGCCAGTGATAATGGTCTTCTAATGTAACGCCGTGAAAGCTGGACTGATGCACGCGTTTTTCCGCGTCTGGAGCGCCGTCAAACGCTGGAAAGTTATGGGTCATGGTGTCTTTCTAAAACAATTTATTCGTCAGGATCGAAACTCATTGCATGACCATTCATACAATACCTCAATCCTGTTGGTTGCGGCCCATCTGGGAATACATGACCCAGGTGTGCATCGCAATCTGCACACCGAATTTCTGTGCGAACCATAAAGAAAGAACGGTCTTTGTGTTCAGAAACAGCGCTGTCTTCCATGGGTTCGTAGAAGCTTGGCCAACCCGTACCTGAATCAAATTTCGAAGCGGTTCGGAAAAGATCATTCCCGCAACACACACACGTGAATGTACCTGCCCGTTTCTCTTCCTGATGTGGGCCGCTGAATGCGCGCTCTGTCCCGTGTTTGCGCGTGATTTCATACTGCTCTTTGGTGAGTTGCTGCCGCCACTCATCATCCGTTTTTGTAACTTTCGGCATTTTTTTTGATATCCATTGTTAAGTACGAAAATTCATCCGATCTTACATGTAGTGTTCAATATATTGTGTTAAAGTAAACTTGTTTAATATTATTCCTAACCTTGACATCTTACGTAAGTCTCAATAACAAAATCGTGAGCGGCGTTCGTGATGTAATTTTCAGGCTTCTTGATGTGGCGGGTAGTGAATGCGGCTTAAATCCACACTCCATAAGATACATAGAAATGAGATATCATGGAAAATCCACACTTTGAACCCGAAACACAGGTAGACGATTCTGATCTATATCTGGAGATGACAACTGAAGTTGTTTCCGCTTATGTAGGTAATAATCCGGTCTCGACTGCTGAATTACCATCTTTGATTGGCGAAGTGTATTCGGCGTTGCAAAAGGCTGGCGGGAAAGAAACTTCCGTTGGCCCAACTAAATCTAAGCCAGCAGTACCGATTAAGAAATCACTTACTGATGATTATATTATTTGTCTTGAAGACGGAAAACAATTTAAGTCGCTGAAACGCCATTTGCGCAGCCACTACGATCTTTCTCCAGAAGAATATCGTGAGAAGTGGGGCTTGCCATATGATTATCCTATGGTGGCGCCAAACTATGCAAAAGCGCGGTCACAGCTTGCTCGTGATATGGGACTTGGGCGTAAGCCAGGTCAAAAAATCAAGAAAAAGCGCTAAGCTTATTTTGGAGTGCCCGTTCTTGAACGGGCACATCCTCCTGCCGAGCGGAATTCACTTCGCCTTTAACTTCGACAACAAAAATAGATGACGCTGTAAGCTATAGAATGGAGAATTGCTGCGAGCTCTTTCCCGTTCGCAGGCTAATTGTTTTTCCACCAGCTCCAACTCCCCAGTTTCATTGCCGGCTTTACCATTTACCCATTCAGAATAATTTGATCTCACAAAGCGTTTTACATCTTCTTCTATCTTCGCGCTCAGATTTTGACTCAACTTCATTTTCAATCTCATTTGTGAAACGTGGAAGCGTATCCACATGTGAACGCTAGGGGAAAAAGGGGTTGATGGCGTTTTTGTCGCAACTGCCTAAGTGGCTGATTTAAAACAAGTAAGTGAGCTTATCACTGGCGCAGGCGTAAAACTCTTTCCCCATCTTTTCCGACATGACCTAAATAGGAATAAATACCTATAATGTGGGAGTTAGGGATGTTAGGGATTGAAATAGGCTTGGAAAATACATTCGTTGATACGAAACTCGAAGATACATTGGTTGCAAAAACAATTCATTCAGAATTGGAGGCTAAGCGAGAACCGTATCCAAGGCTTCTGTTTGTGTTTGTTGTTCAGATGGTTGCAACCGCAATGGAGGTGGATGCAGAAGACATTCGCTCACTACCTCGAGGCAATACAAAACTCTGCCGTGCGCGCCAAATAGCAATGTATCTGATGAATGTTGTTATGCGCTGCCCTTACAAAGACATTGGCAATTACTTTGATAAGGATCGTACCACGGTGAGGTATGCCTGTGGTATCATTGAAGAATTACGTGACATTCCAGCGTTCGATGATCGCATTGGCGAACTCGAAGGCATTCTCCTGACAGTTCTGGAGTTGACGAAAAACCCAATAAAGGGTCGGTCATGAGCGGCCTGGAAAAATCGGGATACCGGCTGCTTAAAATTCTCTCAAGGAACGTTAGAACCGGATACGCGTTCAATTGCACCGCTGGTAGGTTTTCCGTTTTTGCAAAGAAGACGTTTGAGTTTACAACCCCGGTCGTTCGCAGCCTTATCAAGCATAAAGCAATCAAATTCGAAGATGACCATATTCGCATTACGAGAATTGGCATGGAGTTTTTGGCCCGAATTTCTGGATTGGAGCCAGATGAACACTCGGAGAATAAATTAAAAAGTAGAGTGAAAGTCTCGAATGAGCGTACCTTCAATACGGAAGAATCGCCCCTCGCCAGATTGTTCATGCGAAAGACAAAGTCCGGAAAGGCGTATCTTACGTCGGATGAATTTCATGCGGGTGAGCGCCTGCGAGCAGACTTTGAACGTGGAAATTTGCAACCTCGGATCTCAGCAAACCTTAGTGCAACTGCCGGGCTTTCTGGAAAAGGCGGATTTCATCAAGCACATGAGATTTCTGATTTTGCAATTGATGCTCGCATTAGAGTAGACGCAGCAATGCGGGAACTTGGGCCTGAGCTTTCCGGTGTTACACTGGATATTTGCTGTTTTCTGAAAGGTCTGGAAACCGTTGAGAGAGAACGGCAATGGCCACCGCGTTCTGCCAAACTGATGCTCAAAACCGCACTTGCAACATTGGCGCGCCACTATGGCATTTCGGAACCTTCTAAAAGACACGACATTCAGATCAGTGGATGGGGTGGTGATGGCTATCGACCCCCTATGTGAAATGGTTAAGCCATCGCCAATTGGGCGTGTTGCTTGATACGCTGCACGAGAGAATTCAGCCCATTAGAGCGCTGAGGAGTAATGTGCTCTGAGAGATTGATCCGATCGAACACAGCCTTCTCATCGGTCGCCAGAACCTGAGAAGCTGTTTTTCCGTTGAAGGTTGCTAGAGCGATGGCCACAAGTCCGCTCACAATATGGGCGTCCGAAGCGCCCCTGAAATGCATCGCCGGGTCCGAGCTTTCGTCCTTCTTGTGGCTTGTGAGCCAAACCTGGCTAACACACCCTTGAACTTTATTTCCGGGAATTTGCTCTTCCGCTGGCATAGGTTCTAACAACCCACCAAGCTCTATCAGATATTTGTAACGATCATCCCAATCGTCCAAAAACTCAAAATTTTCGATGATCTCTTCAATATCCATGAGCCGACGCTACCCTGTTTCTCACGTCTATATATTGTAAGTGGCAGGCATTGCCAGTGTTCTTTATTCAACTGCCGTTGGAATAACAGGATCGGTCGCAACATCGTTATGTTGTTCTTGAGTTCCGCCAATCTTCTCAGAGTTTGCGATTGTAGATGAAACGGCCTTTTTTGCGTTCACCAGAAGGGCTTTACCTGTGTCGCAAGCATTCTGGTTTCTTTCGCAAAATCCAGTAATGTCTTGAAGTACATCATTTGCCGCATCAAGCGTTTGGCCAGCGGTAATCGGAGCCACCGTTTCAGTTGAACTCGCAACAATTGTCACATCTTCTGGAAGAAGAAGATAAACAGCGAATGCTGCGGCAATCATTCTAAACATGGCGCACTACTCCAATATACTCTCCCACACAGAACGCGGCTAAACCTTAAAAAAACCTTACTATGAATAAGAAAACTGAACTGAGTGCATTAAGCCTGTTTTTGGAAAGGACCTGTTTACCATAAGCTCAGAAACACCAGTCAAATATCCAGTTTTACGACGATTTTCTCAATCCCAAAGCCCTTCTTAGGTTTCCGTTAAATACGTTGTGTAACCAATCTTGGTAACTTTTATACCTGCGGAAATAGTTTTGAGTTACGCATTGGAACATAAACACAAGAAGTTGGCGCATGCCATGAATTCGTCCGATCATGTGGTCGCGGGCGAGCCAGCAGTGCATGACTTCCTTACGACTGCTGAGATTAATCTCTTGTCCTCGATCCCGGGGGCTGTCGCTTTGTTCACTGCCAACGGGATTCAGGTATGGAGCAATGATGATGCTCAGAGCTTAATCGGCTCGAAGGTCGATCTGGTTGAAAGCATGCATCCGACACACAAAGTGGAAACCCTTCACGCGCTCTCAACAGCAGCACTGGAACAGATTGGCAAAGAGGTTACGATCAAACTGCAGCGGGCAAATGCTAGTGGCGAGATGGAGAGCCGCACCCTGACGCTGAATTGCAAGGGCTTCAAAGCAAGCGAAAAGATACTTCCTGATGATTTCGCTCTTGTAACGATCGCAGATGTTACTGCGCACAACGAGTTGGCGACGCAGTTGGCTGAAGCAAAACAAGAGAACGAAGATAAAAACCGCTTTTTCTCGAGTATGAGCCATGAGCTACGCACACCTCTGAATGCAATCATAGGGTTTTCTGAACTATTGGAGGGCAAAGCGCCTATTCAATTGAATGACGAAAAACGGCTTGAATATGCAAGCCTGATCAATGGCTCCGCCAATCACCTATTGGGTTTGATCAACGATATTCTTGACCTCTCCCGTCTCGATGCTGGAAAGAATGAAGCCCTTCAAGAGCCGTTAGATCTTCAGGCTTCGCTTCAAAATACCGTGCGCTCGATGATGCCGATTGCAATGCGAAAAGGTGTCGATCTCATTGTGGAAGATACGCCTGACCTGCCGCGTTTGAACTCGGACAAGCGTGCCTTAACGCAAATTCTAACAAACGTGCTTTCGAATGCGATCAAGTTCTCCCACGAAAATGGAGTCGTTCGAGCCAAAGTAATCCGGCTTAGAAATCGCGTTAAAATCATCATTACCGATCAGGGCATCGGCATGGATACAGAAACTCAGTCGAAACTGGGTGGGCTTTTCTACCAATCAGGTGACGTCATACGAGGCGACTATGGCGGTTCGGGCCTAGGGTTATCCATCGTTTATAAACTGATTGAATTGCTAGGCGGAAAAATCGCAATTAGCAGCACGCCGGGTGAAGGAACTACTGTATCGATCATGCTTCCATTTGGCGTCGAACAGGCAAGCCCTGTTCCATCAACATCAAATGACGACGTCGTCTATCTATCTGGTGTCCGCGACCAGCAGCAGACGCAATTTGCACAAACATCAACCTGTCTCGGAGTTAAGCAATGAGTTTTCTATCATCTACATATCGGTTCTGTGTTGGTGGATTGATGCAAAACCCCGGTGCGAGCGCTGGTGTGATCATGTTTGGACTTGGTTTTGCACTCGTCGCAGGCAATGCGATGTATTCGCAATCGCATGTTCATCCTTCTCCCCTCTGGGCGAATTCAGAAAAAACGTCTGCAAAACCGGATGAAACCGTCACGCGTTCGGTTGTAACAAAACTGTCTGTTGAACAAAAACCCGTCAGCATTACACGCAATGTTTTGACGCAGCGCATTAGCTTGAAAAACATACCCGTACCGCAAGCCAATCCTGCACGATTTGGAAAGACGAAGAATTACCAATCGCCTTTGGTTCGAGATACCCAGGACGCGCTTACAGCGCTAGGTCTTTATTCTGGTAAGGTAGATGGCATTTATGGTTCTGGCACAAAGCAGGCAATCATCAACTTTCAAACCAGTGCAGGACTTTTACCAACAGGAGACGCAAGCTTTGAACTGTTAACAAGTTTAAAAGCGACCGTCGCCGCAACATCCAATTCTGCCGGCGAACGCCAACCCAAACCGGCGGTAACGAACGTTGCCCTTCAAGTGCCGGAAACCACTGAGTTTGACCGTGAAACCATTCGCCGAATCCAAGAAGGTTTGAAACAGAACTTTGGTGAAGAGCAAATTTCTGTAGATGGTGTGTTCGGTGCGCAAACGGAACAAGCACTTAGACGTTTTCAGGAGTTTTTCCAACTTCAACAAACCGGCAAGCTTGATAAGCCAACAATTGAAAAGTTGTTTTCCGCAGGCGTCATTACAGCAATTTAGGCGGATTAAGCCAAATGATAAGAGTGACGACAGTCATGTGGTTTGCCGCGTTCATGCGGCGCGAAACTGCCCGTGGAGCATTCGTTCTTGCCGCCAAAAAAGGCGCGCAACAAGCTGGCGCCGTTTTTGTGGTTCATAATCATTTAGATGGTACCGCGACGCTATATGGCCCGGCTCCTCAGGCATTTTTTGATGAAGAGGATAGTGGCGAACGCAAGTTTGAGAAAGCACTCACTGAAAAGCCAATGTCAGACGTGGATGAGTATCTCGCCAAACAACAAAACTTCGACCCCGACCTCTGGATCATTGAAACAGAGTCAGGCGAAGGTGAACCATCCTTAGAACTTGTAGAGTAAGCCGGGTTTTGAGGTAGTTTTAAGCGACAAGTTCCAGAGATTTTGTCACGCCCAACGCAGCTCTTGCAGCTTCACGCCCTTTTTCTACAAAATGCGCGCGATAGATTTCGTTATGATGTTCTGTTTCTTGGTAATTATGCGGCGTGAGAGAGACAGAGAGAATAGGCACTTCGGTTTGAAGTCCAACCTGCATCAAGCCGTCAACAACCGCACTCGCCACAAAATCATGCCGGTAAATTCCACCATCAACCACAAAGGCAGCGGCAGCAATGGCAGCGTAATTGCCGGTCTTAGCAAGCTTCTTGGACGCAAGTGGCAACTCAAACGCACCTGGAACATCAAAGACGTCCACTTGATCTTTTGGGATAATCTCCAAGAAGCCAACCAGTGCCTGATCGACAATATCAGAATGCCAATTTGCTTTTATAAATGCATAGCGGGTGTGTGTCATTGTAATCTCCTTTTTCGCAACAGACACGTCACCCAAGGCGATCACAAACATACAGGCACGACCGGCCTGAAGATGCGTCTCTCTTTCATCCGGACTATAACCGTCGGCTCAGGAATTTGACCTGATCTGCTGACCCTTCCCAATTCTCGTAGAAGGCGCTCGCGGGCTTACACAATGTGTCTACCGCCGGTGGGGAATTTCACCCCGCCCTGAGAACGGAAAGAATATGGAATCTATTCAGAAAAAAGAAAAGCAAAATTATGCGTTTTCCAACTTCGGCAGTCCGGTCGCTGTAACAGTAACCGTTGCCTGCACAAAGTGGCGGCTGCCCTCAATCTCCGCGGCATGGATATCCATTGCACTTTCGAAGGTCGGCTTGTCAGCTCCCGCTTCTTCAACAAGTTGCTCAACCATCCTGCGAAGGTGATTTTCTGCAGAGCCCAGCGCATCATCTTCTTTAATGTGAACCTCAGGGCCACTTTCCAGCAAAATCTGGAACGAGTTGCCGCCATCACTACTGGTAACAGTCAGGGAGCGTTGAATACGAACCTCACCTGCAACCGCACCCAAGGCATTTGCCACATCGGCATGTTCAGGAATTAGGCATTCAGATGAAAGGCGTTCGCCAATTGCCGGGTAGTAATTATGAGCCGAAGCACCAAGGCCGACCAACGTCCGGTCCAAAGATAGGCTAAGCTTCACAAATCCAGGCCTTTGATCCATCGCACGATCAATCAACGCGCTAGCGCCCGGCCCTATTTGAATATCATTCTCTGCCATGCAGGTTTGAATAATGACATCTGCACTTTGACGTGTAAGTTGATCCTTAATAAGCGTGCAGAGGTGTTCGAGCGACTTGGCAATCGGATTTCCAAACCGGTCCTTTTGTTTGAGCATCACCTTCACTGCCTTTGCTGCCGCTTCACCATCCCAATTGTTCTGCATTCCCAGAACATGCATGGCATCAGATGGCGTAACTCCGGAAACTTGGGCCAGTCCCCGAGATACCAATCGATTGAGCGTACCGGCTTCAGCAGAGCCTTTGAGTAACGTATCCAATGCTTGTGGTTTATTGGTCAAACGGACAAAGAGCTTTTCCTCTGTCGCCTTCAAACCGGGAAGTGCCGCATCACCCGCAACAGATTTCCAAGCAAACCGCCCCGAAAGCGGACTTGCGGTTTCCAGAGCCAATTGACGTTCAAGTTCTGTTGTAACCAATTCGGGGTAATCTTGCGCCAGCAAGCTAACGGGTATTTGGCGACGAGGTCCAAGCTTCAATCCCGACGCTTGCGTTTCGTCGAGATGGACTGTTGAATCGCCACCAAGGCCAAACGTGTGCATCGCAACCGCTTCAACCATCGTGGTAAAACCACCTACACTTGCACCTTGAGGCTCAATACGCGGCCAGCCCTTTTCAAGGATCGCAACATCTGTTGTGGTTCCGCCAATGTCGGAGACGATTGCATCTGCAGCGCCCAAAAGAGATTTAGCTCCGATCAAACTCGCAGCAGGGCCGGACAGTATCGTTTCTATCGGACGATTAAGGGCAAAATCCGCACTTACCAAAGCTCCATCACCGCGCACGACCATCAAAGGAGCGGTAATGTTACAGGTCTGTAAATGCCCTTGCGTTGCACGAATGAGATCTTGAATTACAGGGATCAAGCGAGCATTAAGCACCGTCGTCAGCGCGCGCTTGGGACCGCCAAGCTTAGAAGACAATTCATGACTGCATGTCGATGCGAGGCCGGTTTTCTGAGTGACATACTCTTTCACTTTCAGTTCATGCGAGGCATTGCGAACGGCAAACATTCCGGCAATTGCGAAGCCTGAAACTTTCTCGCCGTTATCAGCAAGAAAACTTTCTAGCGGGGCTAAATCGAGCGGGGTTTCGTTACCCTGCACATCATGGCCTCCGGGAATGAAGACAACAGGATCACCACCGAGCGCCTCACCAAGACCGGATTTTTCCATATCCGCTTCTTCAAAGCCAATCATGATAAGCCCGACTGAGCCGCCCTTCCCTTCAACAAGCGCGTTAGTGGCAAGTGTTGTGGAGATTGAAACCAAAGCTATTTCGCTTGCGGCGCCAGAAAATTGCTCGAGCACTGCATCTACCGCACCCGAAATCCCAATTGCTAAATCATGTTTGGTGGTTAGGGATTTGGCTTTGGCCAGAACACCTTTGGCATGACTAAACAGTACAGCATCCGTATACGTGCCGCCTGTATCAATTCCCAGCAGGATCTTATCTTCTCTCGCCATGAAACTCCCCCGATGATCGACGTTTCTTGTCGAAAGATACGGCGACATGCAAGGCCTGAAACCGACCTTGCAATAAATCTATCCGCTATTTCTTAGACCAGCTGCAATGCCATTGATGGAAAGCTGAATACCACGCAAAATCTTACCGTCCTCATCGTCGCCTTCTTCACGATATTTCCGAAGAAGTTCCACTTGCAAATGATTAATCGGGTCAAGATAGGGGAAGCGGTTTTTGATCGAACGATCAAGCAATGGGTTCGATTCCAATAGCTTTTTCTGACCCGTGATTTTAAACAACATCTCAACGGTCAAATGCCATTCCGCCTCAATTCGCGAGAAGATACCATTTGCCAATTCCTGGTCAGGAACCAGATCCGCATAGCGTCGGCCAATTGCTAGATTGGTTTTCGACAGGACCATATCAAGATTAGACATCTGCGCCTGGAAGAACTGCCATTCAGCAAACATGCGTTTGAGCATCTTCTCGCCTTCCGCACCATTGGTATCTAGGTATGCTTTCACCGCGGAGCCAAATCCGAACCAACCCGGCACCATCAGCCTACATTGTGACCAGCTAAACACCCACGGAATTGCACGAAGATTTTCCACCGCTTTGGTTGTTTTCCGCGATGCCGGACGCGAACCAATGTTGAGGCTTGCAATCTCATTGATAACGGTTGAGTTCCAGAAGTAATCAACAAAATTTGGCGTCTCGTAAATCAACCCCCGATACGTCTCAAATGCAGACTGGGAAATCTGATCCATGACACCAAGAAACGCTTCATCCGGCTCTGGGCGTGCTTTTTGAATGAGGGAAGCCTCTAGCGTTGCTGCAGCAAGAATTTCCAGATTACGCCGCCCAAGTTCAGGGTTCGTGTATTTGGATGAAATGATCTCGCCTTGCTCAGTCAATCGCAAGTGCCCGTTCACCGCGCCGTTGGGTTGCGCGAGGATCGCGTCATAGCTAGGGCCACCACCCCTGCCCACAGTGCCTCCACGGCCATGAAACAGACGAAGGCGAACGTTATGTTTCTTGAACAGCTCAATCAGTTTGATCTCTGCTTTATAAAGCTCCCAGCCTGACGTGATATAGCCACCGTCTTTGTTGGAGTCTGAATACCCCAGCATGATCTCTTGGGTACCGCCCATGACATCCACTAAACGGCGGTATTCTGGAATGGAGAGTAATCGATCCATAATCTCAGGACATGCCCGCAAATCGCCAATTGTCTCGAAGAGCGGGATCAAATGCATCGTCGTTTTGCCTTCGGGCGAGAGCAACCCGGTCTGCTTCATGATCACAGCAAGCTCAAGTAGATCAGATGCACTTTGCGTGTTCGAAATAATCGAGTTTCGAATGGCTGCCTCACCGAAGCGTGCCTTGATCTTCGCAGCCATTCGGAAAATGCCGAGTTCCTTCTCTCCCTCTTCCGAATAAGTAACATCCTGACGCAAAAGTGGCCGTCCGACGGAAAGCTCTTTTGAAAGCAATTCAATCCGCTTTTCCTCATCGAGA
>CALLHT010000064.1 GCA_938009335.1 uncultured Rhizobiaceae group bacterium | reverse complement strand
TCGCCTGCGGCTTCAATCTCGGCAAGAATGGAGGTTTCCAGTTCTGCAATATCGGTCATGTCGTTTTCTTTGTCCGTTAAATAAAAGAACCCGCGTCCGGCAAATGCCAGCGCGGGTTCCCGAAATGTAATGTCGTGCTTGGGATGCGCGCTGGCTTAACCGACAGCGGCTTCAAACTCGTTTTCTGTGTGATCTTTAAGATACGCAAGTGCGTCCTTGGCTTTACCAACCAACGCTGCAAATGCTTCCGGCTCGTGGATCGCAAGATCTGAAAGAACCTTGCGGTCAACTTCGATGCCAGCTTTTGTCAAACCATCAACCATGCGGCCATATGTCAAACCGTGCTCGCGTGCACCAGCATTGATACGCTGGATCCAGAGTGAGCGGAAATTACGCTTGCGGACCTTGCGGTCGCGATATGCGTATTGACCGGCCTTCTCAACAGCCTGCTTTGCAACACGGATCGTGTTCTTGCGGCTGCCGTAATACCCTTTTGCCTTCTTGAGGACTTTTTTGTGTTTTGCGTGTGCTGTAACGCCGCGTTTTACTCGTGCCATGATCTAGCTCCTAATCTCGTACTATGCTGCGCTTACTTCGCGTATGGCATAAATTGTTTGACGATTTTTGCATCCGCATCGTTCAGCACCATGGTGCCGCGCGCATCGCGAATGAACTTGTTGGAACGTTTGATCATCCCGTGGCGCTTGCCTGCCTGAGCTGATTTCACCTTACCTGTAGCGGTAATCTTAAAGCGTTTTTTCACGCTCGATTTGGTCTTCATCTTGGGCATTTGCGTATCCTTTCATGAAGATTTCGGACTTGCGTCCAGAAAACCAAAAGCCCCGCCGACCAAGCGGAGCTTCGCTCTAAGACCAACATGGCATGCCCTGCCAGCTGATCAACAAGCGGGATATACGCTCAAACGATTCTTTTTGCAAGGGATTTTGGGCTGTTTTTGGTCGCATGATTTGATAGGTGCAGCAGAACAAAAAATACGCTTGACGTACATCGTCAAGATCCATAATATCCAAAGCCAATGATATTGAATTTTCGCGATAAGAAGACAGAAGCTTTTGCGCGAGGTGAATTTGTCAAAGCGTTTTCAGGGTTTGAAGCGCAGGCAGAGCGTCGTTTAGCGATCTTGAATGCTGCCCCTTCACTGGAAACGCTTCGCGCCTTGCCGAGCAACAGGCTTGAGGCTTTGCGTGGTGATAGGGCTGGAAAATTTTCCATTCGCATCAACCATCAATGGCGCATCTGCTTTGAATGGCCTGATGGAGATACAGGGCCATCCAATGTTGAAATCGTGGATTACCATTAGAAAGGAGGACTCAGTGTTTAAACGTATTGTACATCCGGGCTTGATCCTGAAGGACGAGCTTGAGGAATTTGCGATTACGCCGACGGAGTTTGCGCGTCAGATCGATGTGCCGCCTAATCGCGTAAGCCAGATTATATCTGGCAAGCGATCCATAACGGGCGATACAGCTTTGCGCTTTGGTCACTGGTTTGGCGTCGATCCTGAGTTCTGGCTTAATCTTCAAGCGCAGTTTGAGCTTGCAACAGCCGACAGGGAAACGGGTGAACTCATCCGCAAACTGCCGACCAAAGCAGATATCACACTAACAGGAGATCAGGCCGAGTTGGTTTGATGTTCCAAAATTGCAAGAATGGAAATACATATGGTTCGCCCGTAGCCCACAGCCTTGTATGATCGTGTGAATTTTATGTAGCATGTAAGAAATGAAATCCAAACATGAACAGAAGTATTTTTTTTGTGCTGGTGACGCTGCTATTTTCTGGATGTGTTCAGAACAATAATTCACCGATCAAAAATTCTGAATTGCAGAAGACGTTATTAAGAGAACAAATCATCTCACATGTTAAACAATGTGCTACAGGTATAGAGAACCAAAAAATAAGCAGAGACCTGCGTGTAAGAGTGATATTCCGCTTGAATTTGGATGGTAGCTTACAAGAATTTACTACACGCACATCGAAATTGCAGCACACCGGAGGCCCAATTGGTTCAGCATTCGGCGGAACGGAATATGAGCGACATGAGTTCACCCGTGAATTCTTGCGATATATATTAAGATGTGCACCTTACGATTTTTTACCAAAAGACCAATACGAACTATGGGCTCACAACGAAATAACATTTAATCCGTCGGTAATATTTGATTGATTTGGCTTTATTTTACTTGAAAATCAAAAAGCCGGACATAAGCCCGGCTCTCGATCCATCAAACTTAAAGCAACTTCTTACTTAATCGGCGCGACGACCATCATCATCTGGCGGCCTTCCAGTTTAGGCTCTGCTTCCACCTTCGCGATCTCGGCAATTTGCTCTTTCACTTTCAGCAAAAGCTGCATCCCAAGCTCCTGGTGGGCCATTTCACGACCGCGGAATCGAAGGGTGACCTTCACCTTGTCGCCTTCGCCAAGGAACTTTTCAACCGCTCGCATTTTTACATCATAATCATGTGTGTCGATGTTCGGACGCATTTTGATTTCTTTAACATCCTGCGTCTTTTGCTTTTTGCGCGCTTCAGCGGCCTTCTTCTGAGACTGGTATTTATATTTACCGAAGTCCAGAATCTTACAAATGGGCGGATTGTTGTTTGGAGAAATTTCGACGAGGTCCAAGCCTTGTTCGGCTGCGATGTCTCTGGCTCTTTCGATGCTCACGGTGCCATGGTTTTCCCCCTCGGCATCAATAAGCTGAACTTCTGAAACGTTGATTTCCTCGTTGGCGCGTGGGCCTTCCTTTTTCTGGGCCTGTGCCCTGTGTGGTCTGCGAATGGCTAAAAGCTCCTCTAATGTTGATGTTCGCAATCGAAATAATGATTGTGTGTTTCACAGATTGACTTAAAACTCCGTGAAAACAAGGGTTCCCATAGCATAAGCGGAATCAAAAATCATGTAAAAACGTGTATTCACGCGTTACAGGTCTAGCGCAAGGATAAAAGAGTATGAATCCGCAGATGATCAAGGTTGGAGAAGGTGCTGCAGCACGTGAAATTGCGGTGCGTCATCGCGATGGAAAAGCGCCCGGGGTCGTTTGGCTCGGAGGATATCGATCAGACATGCTGGGCACCAAGGCTGAAGCGCTGGATACGTGGGCAAGCGAAAACGGACATGCCTGCTGCCGGCATGACTATTCCGGCCATGGCGAATCTGGCGGTGACTTCATGGACGGTACGATCTCCCGCTGGCTGGAAGAAAGCCTCGCGGTGTTTGACCAGTTCTGTGCAGACGGTAATCATGTTTTGGTCGGGTCGTCCATGGGAGGGTGGGTTGCGCTGCGCGTGGTACAGGAACTGGCAAAGCGTGGCGAAAGCCATCGTTTGAAAGCTTTGCTTTTATTGGCGCCCGCCCCTGACTTTACGCACGAACTTATGAAGCCGGAATTGTCTGACGACCAAATAGCGCAACTTGAAACACGTGGCTTCATGGAAGAGCCATCAGAATATTCTCCTGAGCCGAATATCTTCACCAAAGCGCTGTTTGATGATGGCGACGAAAACCGCGTCATGACAGGAATGATTGAAACCGGCTGCCCGGTTCATATTCTGCAAGGAATGCAAGACCCGGATGTGCCTTATGAACATGCTATGAAACTGATCACGTTTCTCCCCAATGAAGAAGTTTCCATGACGCTGATTAAGGATGGTGATCATCGTCTTTCCCGTGATGAAGACATTGCTCTTCTGCTGCGAACCGTTGAGACGCTGGTTGCCTAATGCGTAAAGGCGTGCATGGCCCGCTGGCGCAAAGCGGCAATTCACCGCCGCCGGAACTCATCTATCAACCACCTGTGGATTGTGGTCTTAACATCCTTCATGTTGACGATGACATTCTGGTTCTATCAAAGCCTGCTGGCTTGTTGAGCGTGCCGGGAAATCGGGAAGATTTGCAAGATTGTATGGAAGCTCGTGCGCAGGCAGAGTTTCCCACTGCAACCACTGTTCATAGGCTGGATCGCCCAACGTCGGGTGTTTTCCTGATGGCGCTTAATCCTGAAAGCCACCGCAGGCTTGGCATTCAGTTTGAAAAACGAAAAACGTCAAAAACCTATAAGGCCATTGTATCCGGTGTAGTGACAGAAGATGAAGGCACCATTGATCAGGCATTGCGTACAGATTGGTATAATCGACCGAAACAGATGATCGACAATTGTTTGGGCCGAGAAGCCGTTACCCAATGGCGGGCGCTGGAGCGTGGCGAGAATTCTACACTCATGGAATTGAAGCCAATTACAGGACGCTCGCATCAGCTGCGCGTTCATATGCAATGGCTGGGGCATCCAATTATTGGTGACGAGTTCTACGCGCCGCAATCAGCACAAGCAAATCGCCTAAAGCTGCATGCTGAAACACTCGAAATTTTTCATCCGTCAACCAATGAGCGGGTGACGTTTTCAGACCTTTGTCCGTTTTAATATTGCGTTATTTTGCTTTTGCTTTTTGGGAGGAAATGCAATGGCCGAACTTACTCAAGAACAAAAAGATCAGTTTTGGCGTGATGGTGTGTTGGTGGTTGAGGATGCGGTTACGCCCGAACAATTATCAGCGCTTCGTTCAACCTTTGAGGAATGGGTAGAAGAAAGCCGAAAACACGCTGATGACTACGGTGAAACATTAGACGGCCGGGCGCGGTTTGATCTGCAGCCGGGTCATTCGGCCGAAACACCGGGATTGCGCCGGGTGCAATCGCCAGAAGAAGTTTCCGATGTCTATGCCAATGTCATGCGCAACGCACGCACGGTTGATATCTGTGCTGAGTTGATTGGGCCTTCGATCAGATTTCACCATGGAAAGGTCAATTCCAAACTTCCCGGCACGGCAACTAAGGTGAAATTTCATCAGGACTTCACGTTTCAACCGATGACCAATGATGATCTGATTACCTGCCTGTTGTTTGTGGATGATGTGACTTTAGAAAATGGCCCACTGGAAGTGGTTCCCGGGTCTCACAAAGGTCCGCTTTATTCGCTTTGGCATAATGGGAAGTTCACCGGCGCCGTTGCAGATGAAGTATTTGAAGCACACAAAGACAAAATCGTAAAATGCACTGGCAAGGCAGGGTCTGTCTGCCTGATGCATTCAAGCCTGTTACACGGTTCCGCACCGAACCTCTCAGACAGTCCAAGAACGCTCTACATCACCACCTACTATGCGGAAGACGCGATTGAACTCAGTCCAAACGCGCTGCCGAGTAAACTCACGCATGAATTGGTCCGAGGGGAAGTTTCCGGCCGGGTAAGGTGTACCTCTTACGAGATGGAGTTACCGGAGGTGCCGAAAGACACCTCATTCTTTGCTCAACAAGAGGCGGGATAGATCGAAAACTTATACCAAGCTTTTGCGAAGTTTCGGCCAATTTCTATCGCCCTGCTTGATATGGCCCGAGACGTTTGTTCGCCATCTTTTGCGGATGGAAAGGTCATAATTCAGGTAAAGCTTTCCATTTTTGATATCCCAGGCTTCTGGAATTGTTGATGCGGTATAGCCATTCGCTACTGCCCATGAGCAATATCCCCCGTATTGAGGTGCGAACTTTTCTGGCGAAGAATTGAAATCGTCAAGGTTTTCCTGAGATGCAAAATACCAAGTCGCTCCGTTCCACTTGGTTTGGAACTGTTTGTTGCCTTTTTGAGGCTTCCCGACTTTAAAATAAGCCACCGGATCATAGCCACGAATTGCCACGCCCCTCAGTTTGAAGGTCAATCTATTCGCGAGTGCTGTAGTTGGAGCCAGAGCGAGCGCCGCAAATGCTGCAGCACCTGTAATGAGAACTTGTCTTCTATCGACGATCATAATTTCTATCCCTTGATAATGTGCCCAGCGACAAAGACTTAGGTTACTTGTGAGAAAGCTTCCAAACATTTTCGCTAACAATTGCGTTAACGCTTCATGGCGCCAGTGTTAGCAGCGTTGGGACTTTGATTTGCTGGAAAATCGCGCTGCAAATATCACCCATCTCGATAGAGAAGAATTTTTTGACCGCGTTTGGCTTCGGGTGGAACGGGTCCTTTACGCGCCCGGATTTATCAAGCCTGAAGTATCGTTTATTTCCCAGATTTTCTTTAACGGTTTCAGGTGTATGGCCCTGTACAAAACTACATCTGCTATTTGCCTCCATGAAAGCCTCATACACGTTCTGCTGAGCTTTCAGTCGCAGATCTACAGTCTTTTTCCGGAAAGACGGCGCAGTTGTCATGAAAACGCACGGCACGTCCTGCGGAATTTGTCTCATGGTTTCTTTAACATCCAAGATTGCAGCTTCTTTGTCCTTGGCCCAACGCTTCGCTGAGTTTCCCAGAAAAGACATGATAAAAAGTTTGGGGTCATAATATCCCTCTTGGAACATAACCTCGAATGGAGAGCGGTTCGGTTCACAAAATTTGAACGGCTCATGCTGGCCGATTTGGACATATTTTTTGTTCTTTTCCATGATGATGCCGAAGGCGCGTGCATTCACATGCCAAGTCGGGTCTACATCGCAAATTTTCCCCTTTGGCTTTCCTTTTCGTGCAACCCATGAATCAAGCGATGTTGCACGAACGCCCAACACGCCTACGGACATATCTCCTAGGGACTTCAAATCTTGTGCTTGTGACGAAGTTGGCGAGCAATGCGCTTTGATGTCTGTAAAGAAATCAAGAAAGACTTCGCCGGAGCCAAAGGTGAGCTGTGAATCTCCAAGGACCAGAATATCGGGCGATGTGAAATCTCTCGCGTCACTTTCAGTGGCAAAACTCGCGGCGCACGCAAGCGTTGCGAGAATTGAAAAATGTTGCAAAAGCCGTTTCATGAATTCAGGTCCCCA
>CALLHT010000063.1 GCA_938009335.1 uncultured Rhizobiaceae group bacterium | reverse complement strand
GGAAGAACCGATGCAATTATCATGCGGATTGCAGATATTCAGCTGACGTTCCCGTCTATCTTGATCGCTCTTCTGATCGATGGATCGGTGCGATCTGCAATCGGTGGGATAAACCGCGAAGATTCTGCATTTTATATTCTGGTCTTTTCCATCGGGCTTTCATTCTGGGTGCAATATGCGCGAACGGTTCGTTCATCCGCATTGGTTGAAAAGAACAAAGAATATGTTCAGGCAGCCCGGCTAATTGGCCTTCATCCGCTAAAGATCATGGCGCGTCACGTGTTGCCAAATGTCATGGGGCCGGTTCTTGTGATCGCGACCATCAACCTTGCTCTTGCGATCATTCTTGAAGCGACGCTTTCTTTCTTAGGTGTTGGCATGCCACCGACCCAACCGTCTCTAGGCACAATGATCGGCACAGGGAACAACTTCTTGTTTTCGGGAGAATGGTGGATGTTGTTCTTTCCCGGTCTCTTGCTTGCAATTCTCGCACTCGCTGTGAACCTGCTCGGTGACTGGTTGCGGGATGCTCTTAATCCGAGGTTGCGATAGATGAATAAACCGCTTCTTTCTGTCCGTGACCTTGTGGTGCAGTTTCCAACACGCAAAGGCACTTTAACCGCTGTTGACCGCATCAGTTTTGATCTTGCTAAGGGCGAAGTGTTAGGTGTGGTGGGTGAATCGGGTGCTGGTAAATCGATGACTGGCGCTGCAATCATTGGTTTGATTGAACCACCTGGCCGCATTGCTGGCGGAACCATTCATCTCGATGGAGACCGGATTGACAATCTCACTCAGGATGAACTGCTAAAAGTGCGTGGCCGGCGCATCGGCACAATTTTTCAAGATCCCCTCACGTCGCTTAATCCGATTTATACCATTGCAGAGCAACTCGTTGAGACCATTCGTCGTCACACAGACCTCACGCAACAACAGGCCCGCGATCGTGCCATTGGTTTGCTGGATGAGGTAGGCATTCCTGCGGCTAGCAGGCGTATTGATGACTACCCCCATCAGTTCTCGGGTGGCATGCGCCAGCGTGTTGTGATTGCGCTGGCACTTTGTGCTGAGCCTGAATTGGTTATTGCAGATGAACCCACAACTGCGTTGGATGTTTCAGTGCAGGCGCAAATTATCGACGTCTTGAAGCGCATGTGCGAAGATCACGGCACATCTGTCATTTTGGTAACGCATGATATGGGCGTGATTGCGGAAGCTGCTGATAGGGTGGCTGTCATGTATGCCGGACGTATCGCAGAAATTGGGCCGGTAAGAGATGTCGTCAAAGATGCGAAACATCCCTATACATCCGGCCTGATGGGATCGATCCCAACGCTGTCACAGAATGACGATCGTCTGACACAAATACCGGGTTCCATGCCACGGCTTACTGAAATCCCGGCAGGGTGCGCCTTTAATCCGCGTTGCCCCAAAGTCTTTGACGCATGTCACAAAATTCAGCCGGAAACGGTAGATGTGAATGGACGCGAAGTAGCCTGCCTGCTCTATAATAAGGAGCACGCCAAATGAGTGACGCTCTCGTTCAAATCAACAATCTGACCCGTGTTTTTGATGTTTCGAAACCGTGGCTTAATCGCGTGATTGAACGCGAAGAGAAGAAACTTCTTACCGCAGTAAATGACGTTTCATTTTCAATTGGAAAAGGCGAAACCTTCGCTTTGGTTGGTGAATCTGGTTCAGGAAAATCCACCATTGCCAAAATGGTTGTTGGCTTGTTGAAAGCAACCGAAGGTGAGATCCTGTTCGATGGCAATGCAATGACAACGGCGGGTGGCGCGCAAATGCGGGAATTGCGCAGCCGTTTTCAGATGATCTTCCAGGACCCCTTTGCAAGTCTCAATCCCCGTTGGCGCGTTAAGGATATCATTGCGGAACCCATTCGCACATTCGGGTTGAAGGGGGATAATACCACAGTTGAAAAACGCGTCGATGAGTTGCTTGAGACGGTAGGCCTGTCCAGTGCCGATGGTTCAAAATTCCCGCATGAGTTCTCCGGCGGTCAGCGTCAACGTGTTGCGATTGCACGCGCACTTTCTGCAAGACCGGAATTCATCGTGTGTGACGAACCAACTTCCGCGCTTGATGTGTCTGTTCAGGCACAAATCCTCAATCTAATGCGCGATTTGCAAGATGAATTTGGCCTCACATACCTGTTTATCAGTCATGACCTGTCTGTTGTGCGGCACATGGCAACGCGTATCGGTGTTTTGTATTTGGGCAAACTGGTTGAAGTTCAGGAAGGCAAAGAGCTCTTTAAAAATCCTCAGCACCCCTATACAAAGCTGTTGCTTGATGCAGTTCCTGATCTTGAAATGACGGGCCGCAAGCGCAAGCAGGTTGAGGGTGAAATTCCGAACCCGATTGATCCACCGTCAGGTTGTGCGTTCCATCCAAGGTGCTCACTGGTTCATGATCGGTGTAAGCAAGAAGCTCCAGTTTTGAAAACACATGGCAAATGCGAAGCAGCTTGTTTCGCACTAGAGAAGTAGCGCTTAAAACAAATCGCCTTGATTATCGCTTGCGGGCTTTGGTGCAGATTTCTTCGGCTTGGCGGGAGCTTTGGCTGACGTT
>CALLHT010000062.1 GCA_938009335.1 uncultured Rhizobiaceae group bacterium | reverse complement strand
TTTCACATCTTGCTCAGTCATGTTTGGATCAGACGACACAACGAAGAGTTTAACCACTTCGCCGGAATGCTCATGCGGCATGCCGACCGCGGCAGCTTCGACGATATGTTCGTGTGCAACAGCAACTTCTTCGATCTCGTTCGGATACACGTTGAAGCCTGATACAAGGATCATGTCTTTCTTGCGGTCAACAATCTTGGTCATGCCCGCTTCGTCCATGAAGCCCATATCACCTGACTTGAAGAAATTATCCTCAGTCATTACTTCAGCAGTTGCTTCCGGACGTTGCCAGTACCCAGCCATGACTTGCGGGCCACGAATGCAGATTTCACCCACTTCGCCCAGTGGCAGAACCTTACCGTCTTCATCACGGATTGAGATATCGGTTGACGGTAGTGGAAGGCCGATGGTGCCTGAAAACTTTTCTGCGTCAAATCGGTTGGCGGTTGCCACAGGTGCGGTTTCAGAAAGGCCATAGCCTTCGGAAATATTACATCCCGTTATGCCCTGCCAACGTTCCGCAACCGGTTGCTGCACAGCCATGCCGCCGCCTAGTGTCAGTTTTAATCGGCTGAAATCAAGATTCTTGAAACCTTCATCATTCATCAGTGCGTTGAACAGAGTGTTGAGGCCCGGGAATACATCAAACTTGTATTTCTGAAGTTCTTTCACAAAGCCCGGGATATCGCGCGGGTTTGGAATGAGCACGTTGTGCGAGCCAAGACGCATACCCATGATCATGTTCACGGTCAGTGCGAAGATATGATAGAGCGGAAGTGCGCAAATATAGAGCGGGTTCTCCGGCATATCCTTGATTGCCTTAAGCCACTCGTCATTTTGTGCGGCATTCGAAAGGACGTTCCGGTTCAGGAGTGTTGCGCCCTTGGAGACGCCTGTCGTGCCACCTGTATATTGAAGGAAAGCCACATCATCCGGGCCAACTTCAGTTGGCTTTAACGTTGCACCGCTCGCGAGAACCGACTTGAACGTATGGTGGCCAGGGATGTTCCACGCGGGGACCATTTTCTTAACGTTCTTGACGACAAAGTTGACCACGCCACCTTTAAGTCCGCCCAACAGATCACCCATTTTGGTGACCACGACATGCTCAACCGGCACTTTGTCTTTGACCTGTTCGAACGTGCTCGCGAAGTTCTCGATGACAAAGATCGCCTTAGCACCACTATCCTTGAGCTGATGCTCAAGCTCGCGCGGCGTGTAAAGCGGATTGACGTTTACAACCGTATAGCCAGCACGAAGAATGCCTGGCAAGACAGCAGCATACTGCAGGATGTTCGGCATCATGATCGCAACACGATCACCCTTTTGAAGACCTTTGGATTGCAGCCAACCACCGACGATCCCCGACATGCGATCAACGTCGGAATAAGTGATTGTTTTACCCATGCAGGTGAAAGCTGGATTGGACGGGAAACGTTTGCATGAATCTTCTAGAAGTGCAGCAACGGATGAATATTCCAGCTCGCCGATTTCTGGCATCACGCCATCCGGGTAGGAATTCAGCCAGATCTTGTCAGTTGTTTTTGCCTTTTTAGCCATATTTACCCCTCCTCCAAGGTGACGCAATGAACTCGATACTTTAGCCTATGATAATGCAGGCCCCCCTGCAAATAATCCAGCAAACTTATTGTTTACTTCCGTTTACGTCAACGGCAAAAAAGTCATTGTTTATCATTGCTATGTGCCCAAACGGGTGTTTCGCGCAAGCTTATACAAGCAAGGAAGCCCGCAAGGCATGCTACAAAGATTGCGATGAAAGCCGTTTGATATTCGTGTGCAGCGTAAACGCGTACTCCGTTCTCGAGTGATCCGTTCCAAAGCTGGTCCAAAACAAAGCCGACAACAGGTTGTAGCACCGCGCCTGATGCCACGGTCATGGAGTTCACGATACCGGTAACGGAGGCGCCGATCTCAGGCGGTGAGCATTCGCGAACAAGTGCAAAACAGATTGCCATTGCACTGCCGGATACGCCAATGATGGCAAGAAGAATGATTGCGAATGTTAGCGGCAGATTAGGAATGAATATAAGTGCCGCCATTGCAAGCGTCAGAATGCCGGAACCGGTTACAAGAATTGCCTTGCGCTTTTTGATGCGGTCAGAAAGCCAACCGGCAAAGGGTGCGCCGAATGCCCATGCGAGAAACAGGATAGACACAGAACCCGCCGCCGTTGTGCGATCGAGATCATAGGCAGCTTGGAAGTAGGGTGTGCCCCATAAGGCGCCTAGGGTAAGCATTGGACCCGACATGGTTGAGGCAACGATCGCGATTTTCCAAACCGTCCAGTCTGTGGTGGCTTTTTTTAGGCCAGCACCAATGGTCGACCAGCTTTGTTTGGCTTCGGCTTTGGTAACGCTTGCGGTGGGGGGTGTGTTGCGCACGAAGATTGCAATGAAAAGCGCAAGCATTATACCTGCTGCACCAAGTCCCCACATCACATCGCGCCAACCGTACGTTCCCACCAAAGCGGCTAGCGGGCCTTGCGCAAAGACACCGCTCATCATGCCGAAGAACATGACAAGCCCCGCCAACATTGCAAAGCGGTAGGGCGGGAACCATTTCGCAGCAATGGCAAGCGAGCCAAGGAACCCGACTGCTGATCCAATGCCGATGATGAAGCGGCCCAGATAGGCAAATTCAATCGACGAGGCGGTTGCCAAAATAACCGAACCGATGCCTGCGACGCTGAGTGCCAAGGTCATTAGGATGCGCGCGCCCCACCGATCAATCAATACGCCAAGCGGGATTTGCAGTGCGACATAAGGATAGAAATAGAGCGACGAAAGCGTGCCAAGAACTGTCGCGCCGATGGCAAACTCCGCCATTAGATCATCCACCATTACGGCGGGCGTTACGCGTTGGAAGAACGCATACCCAAAGGCGATAGCGGCCAAACTCCAGATGAACCAGGCGCGCGCACTGCCGATGTGCTGATTTTCAGGTGTGTTCACTAAATCCTATCCAAGCCGCTTTGCATGCCAGGCAATGTGATCTGCCATGAAAGACGAAATGAAGTAGTAGGAATGATCGTATCCTTCACGCATGTTAAGGGTGAGGTCTATATCTGTTCTCTCTGCTGCGTTGGTAAGCGTTTCAGGTAAAAGGCCTGATGTAAGAAAATCATCTGATGTTCCCTGATCAACCAAAATTTCCGGAAAATGCTTTCCATCTTCAATCAATGAAACAGTATCATAAACCCGCCAGGTTGATTGGTCTTCACCCAGATATTTTGTGAAGGCGTTTTGGCCCCATTCGACCTGCGAAGGATTGCAGATCGGTGCAAAGGCAGAAACGGATTTATATTGATCAGGGTTTTTGAGTGCAATCGTTAGCGCACCATGTCCACCCATCGAATGACCAAAGATTGATTGACGAGACATATCTGCATTGAAGTTTGATCCAATAATCTCAGGCAACTCCTTGGTCACGTAAGAAGACATCTGATAGTTCGCAGCAAATGGCTCTTGCGTCGCATCGACATAAAAGCCCGCGCCTGAGCCGAAGAAATAAACGTCTTCATCTGCAACGCCATCACCACGAGGCGACGTATCCGGGCAGACGATGATAATGCCGTGTTCAGCAGCTGCTGCGCGAAATTCGCCTTTCTCGGTGACGTTGGCATGTGTGCAGGTAAGGCCTGAGAGGTAGTATAGAACCGGGCAGGGCGCTTCTGCTGCTTGTGGTGGCATGAAGACCGAGAACTTCATCTCACAGTTACAGGTTGATGATTGATGGGTGTAAACGCCCTGAATGCCGCCGTGAGATGTGTTGGTAGAAACGGTTTGCATTGCTTCTTATTCGCTTTCTTCTGATTTGTTCAGGCGTTCAATGGTTGATTTGAGAACCGCAATAGCCTCGCCTGTTCTGGCGTGAAGATCTTCAACCTCGGCCAACCGGGTGTTTAATTCTTGTGCAATCTCTGAATAATCATCGGTTGTCGGAGATTCGCCTATGCCATGCAGCAGCCATGCTGCGCTGACGTTTAGAAACCCGGCCAACATGGCAAGACGGTTTGCGCGTGGCTCTTCACGGTCGCCTTCCCAGTTTTCCCATGTTTCAAGCGTAACACCCAATTGCTGGGCCGCTTCTTCATGGGTCATGTTCGCCATTTCCCGCGCCCGGCCAATGCGGCCGCCAAGGGTGTCCTGGTCGCGCTGTTCGTCGTAAATCGAATTGGGGGTATCCACTGCAAGCTCCGCGTGTTGCTATTTCAGCTTCACCAATAGAGCATGAAGGCCTTCCAGGAAAGCACTTCGATCAGCCTTTGTGAAACCGGCATTGAAAGTCTGTGTTTGTTGGCTTTCGCGGATGTGTTGTTTGACCTCGCGCATGGCAAGTGCCATGCCGATGTTTTCTTCATCAAACAGTTTGCCATTGGGGCGGATTGCTGCTGCGCCATTCTCTAAACAGCGTTTGGCAAGCGGAATATCGTTGGTGACGCAAATGTCTCTTTCAGAGATATTCTCTGCAATCCAATCATCGGCTGCATCTGCACCTTGTGCCACGATGTGATTTCGAACGAGGTCATGGCGCGATGGACGAAGCCCGCCATCCGCCACCATGATAACTTGAACGTTGTGACGTTCAGCAACGCGGATAACTTCTTCTTTTACAGGGCAGGCATCCGCGTCGACATAGATGATCATGATGATTGTGTTACCAATATTGTTTCAATGGACAAGGTTTCAGCGATTTTGGCTAAGCGTTTGTCGGCTGTGATGAGGGGGGTACGCATCTGCAAAGCCAGTGCAAGATAGATGCAATCGGAGACTGGATGATTTTCGGCAATGGCTATCTTCAAGGCATCTGATACCAAATTTTCAACTGGCACAACGACATCCGCCAATCCGTTGATAACATTCGCGAGTTTGTCGGTAGCAACGGATACAGGATAGCCTGCCTTGCGGTATTTCCAAATTGCGTTTGCAATTTCCACAAAGGTTAGTGTCGGGACAGCCATTTCCTCTGTCGCTTCAATTTTCTCAAGAACTTTGCTGGACAGCGGGTGTGCAGTAAAGATCGGTACAATGGCACTTGCATCGAAAACAGCCACCGCTTTTATCGCTCCCGATCTTCTCGAATCGCAGCAACAAAATCGAAATCGTTAGCATCCGGTTTAGGCAGATGGTTCAGGCGTTTTTTAACATCAGCCAGAATCTCAGCTTTGCTGGGTTTTGCGCTTTCCGCGATGAGATCACGGACAACCTGTTCGGCAGACTTTTTTTCTTCTTTCGCTGTGTTTTTGATCCATTCCATCAACTCGTCAGGAATGTTTCTGACAACCATTTGTGCCATGGTTCGCTCCTTGTGATATCAATATGATATCACATCAGTGCAAGCTCAACAAGATTGGTATGAAGTGTATGGATGCAATGCTGCGCGACCCGGATACTTCTTTACCGTACAAGCATCCGCGTCGACATATTTTAAAACTTCACAACACCCCGGATGCTTTCACCTGAATGCATCAGGTCAAAGCCCTTGTTGATGTCTTCAAGTGGCATGGTGTGTGTGATCATCGGATCGATCTCGATCTTGCCATCCATGTACCAGTCAACGATTTTTGGAACGTCAGTACGGCCTTTTGCACCGCCAAATGCAGTGCCGCGCCAGTTGCGGCCTGTGACAAGCTGGAATGGACGGGTTGAGATTTCCTGACCGGCACCCGCAACGCCGATGATGATTGAGGTGCCCCAGCCCTTATGACAACATTCAAGTGCATCGCGCATGACGTTCACATTACCGATACACTCGAAGGAGTAGTCCGCGCCGCCTTTGGTAAGGTCAACGAGATAGGGCACCAGATCGCCTTCGACTTCGTTCGGGTTCACAAAATGCGTCATGCCGAAACGCTCGCCCCATTCTTTACGGTCCGGGTTGATGTCGACACCCACAATCATGTTTGCACCGGCAAGGCGAGCGCCCTGAATAACGTTAAGGCCAATGCCGCCAAGGCCGAAGACAACCACATTGTCGCCCGGCTGAACTTTGGCGGTGTTGATGACAGCACCAATGCCTGTCGTCACGCCGCAGCCGATATAGCAGATGCTCTCGAATGGTGCGTCTTCACGCACTTTCGCAAGGGCGATTTCTGGCACGACGGTGTGGTTAGCAAAGGTGGATGTACCCATATAGTGGAATGCTGGTTCGCCCTTGATGGAGAAACGCGATGTGCCATCCGGCATGACGCCACGGCCCTGAGTTTCACGAATAGATTGGCAAAGGTTTGTTTTTCCGGATGTGCAGTAATCGCACTCACGACATTCTGGCGTATAAAGCGGGATAACGTGATCGCCCTTTTTGAGCGTTGTAACGCCCGGGCCAACGTCCACCACAACGCCTGCGCCTTCATGCCCCAGAATTGCTGGGAAGATGCCCTCCGGGTCAGCGCCAGAAAGTGTGAAGTCGTCGGTGTGACACAGGCCTGTTGCCTTGATCTCAACCAGAACTTCGCCTTCTTTTGGACCTTCCAGATCAACCTCAACCACTTCCATTGGTTTTCCGGCTTCAAATGCTACAGCGGCGCGTGTTTTCATCGGGTAACTCCTCCCCCAAAATCATTTTTCCTAAACCTACTCAAATTGGCAGGCGATGCAATTGCTATTTCAAGGCTTTTTCTATTGCCAGTCCGACACTTGCCAATGCGCGGTCCTGTCCGCCTTGTGCCGCAATCATCAATCCCGAAGCGGGACGCGAGGTTGGCAATGACAGGGCGCAACATCCGAACATATTGAAAAAGCGAGTGTTGCGCAGTGCCATCATGTTGGTTGCGCTGAAAAGATCATAATCCGCGAGCAACGCGTCGACGTTTGGTGGCGCGATTGCCACGGTTGGTGCCAGCACCGCATCGTAAGACTGAACGCGGCGGTTATAGGTTTCACGGATAACCATCATCTGGGTGTTGGCGGTATCGTATTGATTGCGGGTCACGTCCTTGCCAGAGCCAAACCGGTTTGCAACGGGGTCGAACATCACACCCGGGTTTGCCTCGATCTCTTCACCCCATTCTTGCCAAGCCTCATAGGGAAACAGAATTGGACCAAGAGGCAATACCTCGGCGAATTCCGGCACATGCAGGCGATTGACGGTTGCGCCGGTGCGTTCCAGCGCTTCAATCGCAAGTTCAAACCCTTCTTTTTGATCAGGCTCCAGCTCATCCAAGGTAATCAGTTCGTTGATCAAAAACCGGCAACTGGAAAGGGGTTTCGCATCCGGCAATTTTGGATTTTGGTCAGCCATAATGGCGACCATGGTCCAGGCATCAGCCACGCTGGTGCAAAGTGGGCCAGCGGTATCAAAGCCTGAGCAAAGCGGAACAACGCCTGTATCTTTAATCAGACCGTGAGTTGTTTTAAAGCCCACAAGATCATTCCACGCAGACGGGATTCGAACTGAGCCGCCTGTATCTGAACCAATGCCAATTG
>CALLHT010000061.1 GCA_938009335.1 uncultured Rhizobiaceae group bacterium | reverse complement strand
AATTAGCCCAGCCGCGTATGATGAATCGATCAAAAAGCTTAAAAAACAATACTTTAGTCAAAGATGGATCGCCGTTTTTGAAGTTTCCTTCGCGATTACACAAAAAAAACCCCGACATGTGCCGGGGTTTTCCGAAAATTTTTTCTGAAAAGCTTACTTCTTGAGAAGATCGCGAATTTCTGTAAGAAGCACTTCTTCAGCAGGAGGAGCAGCTGGTGCTTCTTCTTTTTTCTCTTCAAAGCGCTTCACAGCTTTTACCATCTGGAAGATGATGAAGCCGATGATCACAAAGTTGATGATCGTTGTGATGAAGCTACCGTAAGCAAGCACTGCGCCCTGCTCTTTTGCTTCTTCAAGTGATGTTGCTGTAATACCTTCGCCAAGTGGGATAAAGTAGTTTGAGAAGTCCAAACCACCGAAAATCCAACCAACGATTGGCATAATGATATCGCCAACAAGTGACGCTGTAATAAGTGCAAATGCACCGGCAATGATAACGCCGACCGCCAGGTCCATCACGTTACCTTTCATGATAAAGTCTTTAAATTCTTGCATCATTTTAGAGATCCCCTCTCCCGATTAATGTTCTCCAGTCGCGCTGGATTAACAGTCTCTTAACCAATAAATTCCCTTACGTTAAGTAATTTCTTTCCTCATACCCCACAAAAATGAGACTTTAGTGTAGAAAGCAGCGATGAGAATAGACAAATTTCGCGGTTTCGTGCTCAATTACGGCTTAAACGTTTAATACGCATTCTCGGAGCTTTGGTTTGGTAGAACCCTGGGTCACCATTTTGGTGGCAATCCTATATGTTTTACTACTTTTCGCTGTTGCCAGTTTTGGCGACCGCTCATCCGCCTTTGCGTCCGGCCCTCAACGTTCCAAACCCAATACCTATGCCCTTAGTTTGGCCATTTACTGTACCACGTGGACCTTCTTCGGTTCGGTAGGCTTAGCATCAACGAGTGGGTTGAGCTTTCTTGCGATCTATCTGGGACCAGTGATCATGATCACGCTTGGCTTCTCTTTGATGAAGCGCGTAATCAAATTATCAAAAGAAGAGCGTATTACCTCGGTTGCTGACTTTTTAGGTGCGCGTTACGGCAAGAATATTCGCGTCGCTGCAGTTGCTGCCATCATTGCTGTCATCGGAACTATTCCGTATATCGCGCTCCAACTCAAGGCGATCTCGAGTTCGGTTGATACCCTGCTCGTTGAATTTAACAATGGTTTTCCCACAGGTACCGGTAGTGCGGGCGATATATCTCTTTTAGTCGCCATTACGTTGGCTGTGTTTTCAGTCTTGTTCGGCACTCGCCACGCAGATGCGACGGAACACCAGAATGGCTTGATGATGGCGATTGCCATGGAGTCTGTGATCAAGCTTGTGGCGTTCTTGTGTGTGGGTGTTTTTGTAACCTGGTTCTTATTTGACGGTGTAGAGGATCTTTACACTAAGGCAATAGAGCATGACCGGATCAACACAATGCTCGCAAACGGTGTGGATGCGGGCAATTTCATAATTCTGACGCTGCTCAGTTTCACCGTGTTCCTACTGCTACCGCGACAATTCCATGTGGCGGTTGTTGAGAATAATTCACTGAAGGAACTGGAGCGCGCCCGCTGGTTGTTCCCGGCTTATCTGGTTGCCATCAATCTGTTTGTGGTCCCAATTGCAGTTGCCGGTATTTTGAGTTTTGGCTTTGCGGCTAATGCCGACGACTATGTCTTGCTACTACCTATTCTGGATGGGCAACGCGCACTTGGACTTCTTGTATTTCTGGGTGGATTGTCAGCAGGCACGGCCATGGTAATCGTTGCCTGCGTTGCTTTGGCGATCATGATTTCAAACGATTTGATCTTGCCACTTATCTTGCGTTCAAACGCCCGCTCCGGTCAGCGCGAACCCGCCAATATGGAACGCAACATTCTGAATATTCGCCGGACCGTGATCTTTGGCGTGATGATCCTTGCCTACCTGTATTACAGAGCAGCTGATAACTCCGCTGCGCTGGCTTCTATCGGACTGATTTCATTTGCAGCGATTGCACAATTGGCACCGGCTTTTTTCGCCGGAATGTTTTGGCGCGACGCAAATGCGCGCGGCGCAATCGCAGGCATGATTACCGGATTCTGCGTTTGGGCCTATTGCCTTTTGCTGCCAACACTTCTTGAGGCGGGAACGCCTTTTGTCAACCAGGGGCCTTTCGGAATCGATGTCCTCAAACCACAAGATCTCTTCAATTTAGGCTTCTCACCGATTGCCAATGGTGTGATATGGAGCCTGCTGCTCAATACAATTGCATTTGTTGCACTCTCCAATAGCCGACAGGCGGACCCGCAAGAGCGATTACAAGCCTCACTTTTTGTAGGCTACCAATCACCCCTTGCCAGGGAGCGAACGACCGGACGGGCGCAACTTAATGTTTCCGAATTGCAAAAAACGCTTGCCCAATACATCGGTGTTACAAGAACAGAACGGTCATTTGCGGAATTCTGGAAGAATGAAAACTCTGAACCACCAGCTGACGGCAAAGTTGATGACCGTCTCCTAAATTTTTCAGAGCAACTTCTTGCAAGTTCAATCGGAGCATCATCTTCCCGGTTGGTCCACACGCTGCTTCTCAAGCGCTACGAAGAGGCTGGCCATGACAATTTCGAACTGCTGGATGAAGCCTCACGCGCCTTGCAGTTTAACCAGGGTGTTCTGAAAACAGCGCTTGATCAGCTAGAACAGGGGATCACGGTTTTCGACCAAGACTATCGTCTTGCGTCATGGAACCGACAATTCCGCACCATTCTAAATCTCCCCGCCAGTCTTGGACAGGCAGGCGTTTCGCTCACTAAAATCACGCAAGAAATCATTCTGCAGAATGAAATTGACGAGTTTGATGGCAAACACGATTTATTGACAGAGCGCTTGTTAAAAACAGGAGAGAGCTGGCAACTCTCCATTCCAACCACCGGGGAAGTTTTGGAGATCAGCTCCAGCGCAATGCCAGAAGGTGGTTTGGTGATCACCTGGCATAATATCACCGAGCGGGTACAATCCGCACAAGCGTTGCACGAAGCGAATGAAACACTGGAACGACGTGTTGAAGAACGAACCCGCGAGTTGGAAGAAGCCAAGAGCCAGGCGGATCAGGCGAATGCAAGTAAGACGCGGTTTCTTGCGGCAGCCGGCCATGACATTCTTCAACCATTAAACGCAGCACGGCTGTACTCGGCTACACTGGTGGAAAAAAATGCGGGAAGTGACCATGACTCACTCGCCAACAATATTTCACGATCTCTCGGGTCCGTGGAGGAAATTCTCAGCTCTATCCTCGCAATCTCCAGACTTGAATCTGCCAACCCTGAAGTCAATCGAACAAACTTCCCCTTGAGAGCAATTACCGAACAATTGGAAGTAGAGTTTCTTCCTATTGCCGAACAGGAAGGGCTGGAACTAAAGTTTGTACACTCCTCCGCATGGGTACATTCGGACCGCGCATTGCTGCGTAGACTGCTTCAGAACCTAATTTCGAATGCATTGAAATTCACATCGGACGGACGGGTTTTGGTCGGTTGCAGAAAGCAGAATGGCAAACTCTCATTACAAGTTTTGGATACAGGAATTGGGATAAGCAACGAGCAGCAGAAAACCATCTTCACAGAGTTTACCCGCCTCAATCAAATGCCGGGTCATACTCCCGGCTTGGGCCTTGGCCTATCAATCGTAGAACGTATCTCAGAGCTGCTGGGCCATTCGGTTGATCTTGAATCAACACCGGGCAAAGGCACCAAGTTTCAGATCGAACTCGAATCCGTGAAGGGGATTAATAGCTCTGTCAGAAAAAGAGACACGATACAAAGACGAAAACCAGGACAACTGGATGACACACTCGTTCTATGCATTGATAACGATGAAACCATATTGGATGGCATGGTTGCCCTACTGAGCCAGTGGGGTTGCGTCATCAGTACAGCTACAGACCTTGAAAGCGCACGCGAAGTCCTTATGCAAACTGGTCGCCTGCCGGATGTTGTGTTGGCGGATTATCATCTCGATGACACAACTGGAATTGAAGTGTTTTCTGAGTTGCAAAAAGAGACCAACAATCAACTCAATGGTGTTTTGATTACCGCTGACCGAAGTGATGACGTTAAAAATTCAGCGCAGATGGTTGGCCTGCCTGTCATCAACAAACCTGTGCGACCGGCTGCACTGCGTGCCATGATCTCGCAACGGCGCAGAAAGCCAGAAGCGGCGGAATAACCCAGCACTCACGGGCGAAATTAACTTCCCTGAGAACTCGGGAAACCCGCATTGATGCGGTTCATGATGATGACCGCTTGCGTCCTACTATCCACTTCGAGCTTGAGAAGAACCGCTGACACGTGCGCCTTGATCGTTGCCTCTGAGACGCCGAGTTCAAAAGCGATCTGTTTGTTTAGCAACCCTTCTCCCAGCATTGCCAGAACCCGCATTTGCTGGGGTGTCAGAGAGTTGAGTTTGTCGATCAATTCGCGTGTTTCTGCATCTACCGTTTCGTCCAAATCAATGTTCGGCGGGATCCATATTTCTCCAAGTTGAATATTTTCAATCGCTGCCTGAATGTCAGCGGAACTGGAGGATTTCGGAATAAATCCTGAAACACCCAAATCGAGGCAACGGCGGATGGTCGCCGGATCTTCACTGGCTGAAACGACAACAATCGGTGTATCTGGAAACTCGGCGCGCACCTGAATGATACCGGATACCCCGGTTGTGCCCGGCATAGCGAGATCAAGCATCACAAGATCGGCAGATCCCAAATCTTTAAGAAGAGCGCGCAGGCTTTCAAGATCACCAACGGCTTTCAACTCGCAATTTGGCAAAAAGCCGAGAATTGCCTGGCTCATGGCATCTCGAAACAGTGGATGATCATCCGCTATGATAAAAACAGGTTCCAAAGCAGTCCCTCCAAAAACGGCTTCGCGGTGTATTTTATAGTAGCTTATTGCATCCAACTCTACGGATTACAAATACGCCTTGTGTATGATAAACAAAGTTGCAATTGCATATTGAGCATACTGGTTGCGGGTGGAGCCCATGTCATATCGACGTTTGACTAATCGACTTCTTGGTTGGACCAAAAATCAACGGTTATTGGCGCTGGTTTTCAGCGGCTCAATCATTTTGCTTGCCCTGCCATGGATCGGCCCGCTGTTTGGTTCGCAGGGAAGCATTATTGGCATTCCATCAAGTTTTTTTGTGATGGCAATTGTAACGCCCATCCTAGGGATTTGTATTTTGTCGATTTTCCTCACCCTTGTTGAAGACAACGACCGACATGACCCAAACTTGGAAAACGAATAGGGTTCACATCTATGCACAACAACCCGCTCGCTAACCTTGGCGCTTTGAGCTCGATGTATGCGGTCAGCTTCCTGATTACGCTTATCTTCGCTGCCCTGTTGTTACAAATTGGATCTCCGATCTTTTATGTCAGCATCTTGATGTTTATCTTTGTTGTCTCAAGCTATGTTTTTTCAGGATTCGTCGCCAGTACGATGTCGCTTGGCGAATTCCAACGCGGCAATGGCGATGCAGCGCCTGGATTGGTGTCATTGGCTCTTTCTTCCGGCATTATCGCTTCAGGCGCTTTTGTAACACTCGCAGGCACTTTTTTTGCTGAGGGCACCGATGCGCTGGCAACGTTCTGGGGGTGGTTGCTCGGTGTCGCACTGATGACGATCTTGTTCTCGGCGGGGATTGCACGATCTTCCACGAGAACTTTACCGGAACTGATTAGCAGTCATTCCAAATCGGGTAGATTGCAATTTTCTTTAGCACTTGCCGTGTTGGCAAGCGGGGCTTTGCTCGCAATCACACAATTGGTTTTTCTTGGTCAGGTGGGAGAACAATTCTTAGGGATTCCAAAGAGCGCGATTATTCAAGGTACCGCACTGGCACTTGGCATTTGCCTCATCATTTCTGGCCTTCAGGGCGTTACGCTGCTTCGTGCGATCGGCTTCCCTGTCATGTTTCTAATTTTTATGTCGCCGATTATTTGGATGGCGATTAACATCAGCGGCATTCCCATACCACAATTGGCTTTTGGCACTGGTGCATTGCAACCGGTGGCAGATATCAACCAAGAGATCGTCGCCGCTGGCTTGGCAAACTCTGAAGATATTTTCAGCTTTACACAGGACGGAGCCGGATTAGATCGCTTCAACTATTTGGCTACCTTGATTTGCATTGGATGTGCGATTGCCTCAATGCCACACCTGCTCCAACACTTTAGAATGATGGAAACCGGCAGAGCGGCCCGTCGATCCGGTTTTCTGGCTTTCGGATTGGTATTCTTGTTTTTGTCGGCAGTTCCCGCGGTTACGGCTTTCGTACAAGTGGATCTGTATACTTCAATTCTTGGCCTTCAAATCGCAAACTTGGAGACGGATGCCGCTTGGCTGTTCGGCTTGAGTGGTGCAGGCTCTTTACCTCTGATTGAACTCTGCGGGGCACTCATTCAGAACGTTGAGCAAGCCGTTGCGGCATGCGGCGGAAATCAGGAGTACTTCATCTCAGTTTCTGACATCTCTATTAATCCCGAATTACTCACCTTGAGTCAGGGCATTCTCCATCAATTGCCGGAGTTGTTGACGTTAGTACTCGCTGCAGGCGCGATGCTGGCAATTATGACCACCTTGGATGGTTTGGTTTTCTCCATGAGTATGAGCATCTCAAATGATGGATACCAACGCTTCTTCCGGCCACAGTCTCCAAAGAGTGTTCGTCTATTTATGATCAGATTTTTCATCATCTTGGTTCTTGTCGCTTTGACGCTCTCAGTCCTGTACTTCGAACCAGATCCCAAGCTGACATTTGAAATGTCCATGGCTTTCACTGCCGCAACTCTGTTTCCGGCATTGTTTATTCAAATTTGGCTTCCAAAGACTTCGGAACGCACGCGCTTTTATGCATTGATTGCCAGCGCTGCTTTTTGCGGTATAGGTCTCTGGAGTTTAAATTTCGGGCCTGATCTAGCTCTTGGTTCAGGTGATGAAATGAATTTCGCGCTTCCAATTCTCACTGAGCAAGTTTCGAACTATGGCGTTGGCTTTCTCGGCATTCTTGTATCATTCATCGTCGTAGCCATCGCGTATCTGTTTGAAAAACCGAAAACCAATTCCATAACAGACGAGACAACAAATGCCGCAACGTGATGCTTCTTTGTTTAAAACAGACGCAATTCCGGAAGAAACGCAAAAGTTTAATGCCCGCATCATCACAGCGATTGAGAGTGGACCGGAACTTTGGGATCTGGAACGCGATCTAGTTCGCGCAGCCCGCCGGGAGGGCAAAGGTATTTTTCCACTGGAGCCGTTTGATAAAGACGCGCAGACATTTGGAATTCATGGTCCTGGCGGGAAACTGCCACTTCGGATCATTCGTCCGGAAAGTACAGAAGAACGCGGCGCGTTTCTGCATATTCATGGTGGTGGATGGGTATACGGTAATGCCGATATGCAGGACCAACGCTTAAAGGAACTGGCAAATGATACCGGCCTTGCCTGTGTGTCGGTTGAATACCGCTTGGCACCCGAGAACCCTTATCCTGCCGCACCGGATGATTGTGAGGCAGCAGCGCTTTGGCTTGCCAACGGGGCAGACGGTTTGGTGAATACAGACTTTCTCGCAATTGGTGGTGAAAGTGCAGGCGGGCATCTGGCAACAAACGCCTTGCTCCGTCTTCGCAATAAGCACAATATGACGCCATATCACGCGGCGTTACTGATTGCTGGCATCTACGATCTGGGCATGACACCAAGTGCGGCAAACTATTCGTCAAACTTGATCCTTCGCCATAAGGACATGGTGAACTTCTCGGCCTGCCTCCTGCAAAACAACGAAGACCGACGCAACCCGGATGTCTCTCCGCTTTATGCAAGCATGCATGATATGCCGCCTGTGCATTTTACGGTGGGTACGGCAGATGCCCTGCTTGACGACTCGCTATTCATGTCCGATTGCTGGCTACAACATCAGGATGATGTAGAGCTGGATATTTATCCGGGCGGGTGTCACGTGTTTCAATATTTCGATGAATTGAAACAGGCACGGGACAGCCGTAAAGCCATGCATGCATTTCTGAACCGACAGATTGAGAAGCAGAGTAAAGTGTGACCCAAAAAATATACAAAATACTGACGCCTGAACAATGGCAAGACGCGTTGTCAGCTGGCGTTTTTAAAGGTGCACCAGTTGACCTTCAAGACGGGTACATTCATTTTTCTACCGCTGAGCAAGCGCAAGAAACCGCCAATAAACATTTCCGCGATGCAGGTGATTTATTGCTCGCCGCATTCGATAGTGGCACATTCGGTAATGAGCTAAGATGGGAGCCTTCGCGGGGTGGTGCATTGTTTCCGCATCTGTATGCGGCGCTTGATCCTTCGCTTGCATTAGAGGTTCATGATCTCGTGCAAAAAGATGATGGAACACATCAGTTTCCGGAGGCCTTTTAATGGGTCTATTCGATCTCGCACGCCCAGCACTTTTTGCTTTCTCACCGGAAAAAGCGCACGGACTATCCATACAAGGCTTAAAGTCCGGAATCATTCCTCCAGCCAGACTAAAAGATGATCCACGTTTGCAGGTTCCCCTAGATAGCATCACATTTTCAAATCCTGTGGGCCTTGCCGCGGGCTACGACAAAAATGCAGAAGTGCCGGATGCTGTATTGAGCCTAGGGTTTGGCTTTACAGAAGTAGGCACCATCACACCGCGCCCACAGGCAGGAAATCCAAAGCCGCGTGTCTTCCGGCTTACGCTCGACAAAGCGTTGATTAACCGCCTAGGCTTCAACAATGAAGGACACGCTGCTGCACTTGCACGCTTGAATGCGCGAGTAAACACATCGGGCATTGTCGGTGTTAACATCGGTGCGAACAAAGATTCAGAAGATTTTGTTGCCGACTACGAAAAAGGCATAGACACTTTCTATGATGTGGCGTCCTACTTCACCGCCAATATCTCATCTCCCAATACACCAGGGTTGCGTAATCTTCAGGCTGGGGAAGCTTTAGAGGTACTGTTGAAGCGGGTATTTGACCGGGTGGAAGAAAACACTACGCGGACTGGAAAACGCATTCCCGTATTCTTGAAAATCGCACCAGATCTTGAACCTGCTGAAATGGATGAGATTGCTGGCGTCGTTACAAATTCTTCGCTCTCCGCTCTTATTGTTTCCAATACCACTTTGGACCGCGACACGCTTACAGAACGTCGCCACGCCAATGAAGCAGGAGGTCTTTCCGGCAAGCCTTTGTTTGAAAAATCAACACGCATACTTGCCGAAATGTATAAACGTGTGGGGGATCAACTTCCACTCATCGGAGTTGGTGGCGTGGGTAGCGCACAAGATGCAATCACCAAAATAGAAGCGGGTGCAAGCCTCGTTCAGCTTTACACCTGTATGGTATACGCAGGCCCTTGCCTGCCCTCAGACATCGTGCGGGGCTTATCCAAACATCTGGATAATAAGGGTATTGGCAGTATCAATGAAATGATTGGCATCAAGAATGGAGACTGGACATGAGCACTGTCACAATCTGGCATAATCCAAGATGTTCGAAATCACGGCAAACCTTGGCCTTGCTTCAAGAAAATGGGCATGAGCCGGAAGTCGTTGAATATTTGAAAACTGCGCCAAGTAAGGCTGAGATTTTGCAAACGCTGGTCAAGCTGGAGATAAGCGCTCATGACCTGATGCGCCGGGGAGAGGCAATTTACAAAGAGCTGGGTCTTTCAAAAGAAACGGGCGACAAAGCACTGGTTCAGGCAATGCACGAAAATCCAATTCTCATTGAGCGCCCTATCGTCTTTGCAAGTGATAAAGCAGCAATTGGTCGCCCGCCAGAGTCCGTCTTGGATATTCTCTAAACGAAGGTCTTACGAACATTCGGCATGACCCGAATGCCCAGCGTGATGCCTCTGAAAATCAGAAACGCGTGCAAGGCTAGCCAAAGACCATGATTGTCCAATGGCTCTCTCAGGATTTGCCAAAACAAGATGTAAAGCGCGAGCGAAACCAGCATCATAATGCTCATATCACGGGACCAGGTTGCGCCGATGAAAACACCATCAAGCTGAAACGCCAAGACACCCGACAACGGAATAAGCGCTGCCCAAAGCAGATAGGTGTTGGCGGTCATACGTACCGCTTCGCTTGTACTCATCAGGTCAATCAAGGCAGGACCAGCAATGAGGAAAACGAGTGAGCAGACCAGAGCCATGATAAAGTTCCAAAGCGTTGTGAGTTTGAAGCCTTTCCAGAAACCCTGTTTGTATTTGGCTCCAATGGCCCGCCCGCAAATCTGTTCCGCAGCTGTGGCCAAACCATCCAGAAAATAACCTGCAATTAAAAAGAACTGCATCAGAACGGCATTGGCCGCCAATGTTACTTCGCCAAAGCCTGACCCTTGTGCAGTGAAATACGCGAACGCAAACAACAAGGCGAACGACCGGATCATGATGTCTGCATTCAGATTGACGAGGCGTTTCCAGGCAACGGCCTCAAGGATCCGCTGGCGCGAAGGTGTTACTGAGCGATCCAGCAACTTCCAGCATATGGCCAACCCGGCAAGGAAAGTGATCACTTCACCGATAACAGTTGCGATTGCAACACCTTCGATCTGCCACTCCAATATCAGTCCCAGATAGATGCTGAAAACAATGTTTGTGCCATTGAGGAGCAGTTGAACCAGAAGCGCTAAGCTGGAACGGTTGATCCCAATCAGCCATCCGAGGATCACATAATTTCCCAGCGCAAACGGGCCGGAAAGCATTCGGATTAGAAAATACGTTCCGGTTGCTTCTGACACTGCCTCAGTGGGGTTCATGAAATAAAGTCCAAGCCAAAGCAGCAATGGGCTTATCAATGCCATCGCAAGACCGGCGACCATTGCAATTGCGAGCGCGCGGAAAAGAACGGCTTGCTTCTCTTTCTCATCCTCGCTACCCACTGCCTGGGCAACCAAGCCGGTAGTGCCCGAGCGCAGGAAGTTGAAGGTAGTGAACACAAGCGAGATGATCACTGAGCCAACAGCCAAACCTCCAATCAGAGCAGGAGAACCAAATTGTCCGACAACTGCGGTATCCACCAAACCCAGTAACGGAGTAGAGATATAGGCAAGTGTCATCGGTATGGCGATTGCCAGAACCGAACGATGGCTAATCTCAAAGGGTTTTGAATGAGTGTCGTGTGACCCCGACATCACGCGGCAGACTTACTTGCCAAATTTCAGGAACCGCAAGATCAGGAAG
>CALLHT010000060.1 GCA_938009335.1 uncultured Rhizobiaceae group bacterium | reverse complement strand
ACCATAGGCGCGAAGTACCAATAGTCTGGTGTTTGCATATCCGGGTCTTTGCCGGCTTCATCCAGATATCTCACCTTGATGATGTCTTCGAGGTTAGGGTTCTTTTCGAATTCTGCCACTTCTTCGTCGCTCATCGGCCCGCCTTGCAGATTGAGCGAATGGATAGAGGCCTCTGAGAGCCGCTTGAAATATTCAGGTTTAGTCGCACAGAGGTAGCGCTTTGCAGCCACGTGGTAGCGCACGCAGTCGGTGACGATCGTCGGGAAGAACTCACCCAGAACTTCCGCGCCTGCGTCCTCATGATGACGGTCTTGCGTATCATCCATGGAAAACGTTCCAAACTCACTGGTGAAGTGACCGATATCATGGAGGAGGGCAGCAACTATGATCTCTTCCGGCATATTGGCTTTTTCGGCCAGTGTTGCACCTTGCAGCATGTGTTCGCCCATGGTGACGGGTTCTCCGAGATATTCTTCATCACCGCGGCGATCAAAAATACTGCCTAAGAACTCGACAATTGTTTCGCGCGTCAGGTTTTCAGGCTTGCTCATTCTGCAGCCTCGCTCAACTGAGATTGTAAAGAAGCGAGGGTGGAAAGCAGTCCGTCTTTGTCGGCATAACATCCTTGCAACCAGCGTGAACCGGAACCGGAATATCCCACACGGCCATGCATAACACGGGTATTATCCACGATGAAGCTTTCGCCCGGCTCAAGCTTAAAGGAAACTGCCATATCCGGATCATCGATAATGGTAGCGAATTGACGATAAGCGGCGTAATAGGCTTCCATTTGATCAAACGGAATGTCGGTGAATGGCGCGGATGATCGATTATTGAACCGCACGCCGATAAGTTCGCCATCCGGTGATAGTTCAATCATCGGTCGGCGTGAACGTAGCGCAACACCAGCGCTACCTTTATATTCAAACCGCGCAGTATGACCGGAAAGTAGGGCAAACCCGTCCGGATTTTCTTGCTTCAAGCGTTCTGCAGCCCTGAACCCGTCAACAACGGTAGAATCCCCGCCCTCTGCAGAATTTTCGATACAATATAGAACTTGTAGGGTCGGAACCGGATCGCGATAGGGGTTATCGGTATGCGCCTGCAACCCAAGGCCGGTATAAGCAAGATTGGTCGGGTTAACCTCGGTGCGAACCTCAAAATGCCGCCCGTAATTGGTTTCCCGCACATAACCGAAAAGATCTACCTGATCCGTTAGCGCGCCGTCGCGAGCGGGACCACCGGTTAGTTTTGCAAAGCCGTAGCGGGAAATTGCATCCAGCCAATTGCAACGCTCCATGAGGTTTTCTGATACCGCTTGCCAGTCAAAACTTGGAGTGGCAAGGGCGCTATCCCATGTTTCTTTGTTTGGCGTAAGCCAACCACGGCCATCTTGAGCCGTTTGGTCATAGGCGTTCGCCTCAAGCCACGGAAGCGGAAATTCTACCGTTTTGTCCTCGGGTGAAAACGTAACTTGCAATGTGCTCCCGTTCACCTCAGCCGCAGAAATGGCAACATCAGCTGGAACATCATGGATCGTGATAAGCCGCTGGCCATTGCCCGGTGCACGGGTGTCAGGGTCAAGGGCATTGTCCCGCAGCCAAACCGCATGAAACCGAAGGGTTCCATGGTTGGGTGTGTTAAGGGTGAGAAAGGAGCCGTTTTCGGAAATTGTGGCTGAATGCATCGGTTCATACTCCCGGTAAACACGATGAGAGACTCGTTGGCCTAAGAGTTTGTCAGAATATGCCCGCAAAGCAAGAATTTCATCCCGTTAATCCACCAACTGGCTGTTGCAATTGACCCGAGAGTATGAATTTCATTGCCTCTTGACCCAGAAAGGAAATGACCATGGTTACCCTTGCCACACTCCTTACTGTCGCTGTTGCGAGTTTTTTGCTGGCGATTGTTCCCGGACCAACCGTTACCGTTATCGTGGCAAATTCGTTGCGCGGCGGCACAAAGGCAGGCGTTCTCAATATTGCCGGAACCTTTGTGGCGGACGTGGTTTTGGTGATTATATTGGCCTTTGGCCTCAAAACCGTGATTGGGTTTGTGGGAGAAGCGTTTTTCTGGATCAAAGTGATTGGTGCGGCTTATCTCATCTGGATTGGCGTCAAAATGCTGATGTCTGACGGAGATATTGGCACTGCTGGCGAGGTTAAACCGCCTAAGATTGGTTATTTCTGGCAAGGGTTCTTTGTATTGCTGGCAAATCCTAAAGCACTGTTTTTCTTAGGCGCGTTTATCCCGCAATTCATTGATCCGGCGGGAGATACATTCTCTCAAACGCTTATCTTAGGGTTGACCTTTGCCGTGGTCGCGTCACTCAGCGATTGCATTTATGCGGTTCTGGCGGGAAGAGCAGGGCGCATGTTGACCCGCTCAAGAGTGCGGATTGCTGAAATTGCGGGCGGCATATGCCTGATTGGCGGCGGCATATGGCTGGCACTCGCGAAGCGGGTATGAGTTTGGAAACCTAAAGAAATGTCTCTTGCGTTTCTTCAACGCTTGCACGAATTGCTGCGTAAGCCAAAAATGCTGACATTCCCAAAGCTGCGATAATCGTAATCATGATCTTGTCTCCTTATGTTTTCAGTTTTGCATTCGATTTCTGAACGCCGACTGAAAGCCTTGTCTCACTGTCATTCATAGAAATATCGAAGGAGATGAGGAGATTCTGTGCAGAATGGCACATTGTGGGCAAATGGACGGTGTTGCGCTTTTTCTTGCATGGATAGAATTAGCGTGAGAAAACAGGCTTATGACTCGTATTGCATATTACCCCGGTTCTTTTGACCCCATTACCAACGGCCATTTGGATGTTTTGATGCAGGCTTCCGCGCTTGCGGATAAACTTGTGGTTGGGATTGGCGTTCATCCCGGTAAAACGCCTATGTTCTCGTTTGATGAGCGTGCGGCGCTGATCAAGCAGGTGATGGCAGATCATGATATCGAGGTAGAAGTAGAAGCATTCGACAATTTGCTTGTCGATGCGGCTCAGGCTGCAGGCGCGACCATTTTGGTGCGCGGTCTTCGCGATGGCACCGACCTGGATTATGAAATGCAAATGGCTGGAATGAATGGCACCATGGCTCCTGATCTGACCACGGTATTTTTACCCGCAAGCCCAATGGTACGTGCTATTACCGCCACATTGGTCCGCCAGATTGCGAAAATGGGCGGAGATGTATCGCCTTTTGTGCCGGAAGCGGTACATACAGCATTGAAAGAAAAACTGGGCTAAGGCCCAAAAAAACAGCCAAATAGAGAGAATTTTCATGAAAAGACTGATGACCCTTGCCACAGGCCTGATGCTTGGCCTTGCCTTAATGACAGCAAATGCGTTTGCGGCCTCGGATGTGCTTAAGCTGCAACTTAAAGACGGAATGGTTGAAATTAAAATGCGCCCGGACGTTGCGCCAAAGCATGTTGCGCAGATTACCAAGCTGGCAAATGAGGGTTTTTACGATGGTATCGTCTTTCACCGTGTGATTGAGGGCTTCATGGCGCAGGGTGGTGACCCGACCGGCACAGGCACCGGCGGTTCTGAGCTTCCCGATATTCAAGCAGAATTCTCGGATGTTCCGTTTGATCGTGGCGTGGTTGGCATGGCACGCTCGCAAAACCCGAACAGCGCAAACTCGCAGTTTTTCATTATGTTCAAGCCCGGTTACTTCCTGAACAACCAATACACGGTTTGGGGTGAGGTTACGTCCGGTATGGAATTTGTGGACAAGATCAAGCGTGGTGCAGGCCAAAGCGGTATTGTACAGGGGCCGGACAAAATCATCAAAATGCGAACAGCAGACAAATTTTAATCCAATTTTATAAAGGAATAGGGATATGGCGGATTATAAAGATCCTGAAAACACCATCGTTATGGAGACATCAAAAGGGCAGGTCGTAATCGAGCTCAAACCTGATGTTGCACCTAACCATGTGGCTCGCATCAAAGAACTTGCGCGTGAGGGTTTCTATGACAACATCGTCTTTCACCGCGTAATTGATGGTTTTATGGCTCAGTGTGGTTGCCCGCAGGGCCGTGGTACAGGTGGATCAGACAAACCTGATTTGGCTGCTGAGTTCAATGATGAGCACCATGCTCGCGGTACATGCTCCATGGCACGGGCTCAGAACCCGAATTCTGCAAACTCTCAGTTCTTCATCTGCTTTGATGAAGCCGGTTTTCTGGATAAGCAATACACTGTTTGGGGCCAGGTGAGCGAAGGCATGGACAATGTCGACAAGATCAAGCGCGGCGAGCCCGTGCATGATCCAGACTATATCGTCAGCATGAAAGTGGCTGCGGACTTGTAAATCTCGTAATGACTAACGTTTTATTAGTGAGATTTTCATGTTTGTGATATGATTTAAAAGCGGCCTTGGGGAATCGGAGAGAGTGTGATGCCAGCAAGAAAACCATTTCTTAAATCAAGCAAAGTGGACGAAGAACTGCTCGAATTGTTAAAAAAATCCAAAGATCATGTGCTTACAGAAGATGAGCTTAGTGAACAGCGCGTAAGTTTTGCGTTCGGTAATGCAATGGCAAACGAAAAGATTACAAAAGAATCTGTGCGCCGCGCCTCTACTTCCATCCGATTACAGAAAGTTATCGGATAGAATTTCATGATTGTTCGGGAAACTGACGACCCAGATTTGTTTACTTGGGTTCAAGAGCAAAATCTTCTTAGGCAATATGATTTGCTGTCAAATTGCATAGAAATCGGCGTCCCTAGGGGCGCCGAAGCTTTTGATAAGTACAATCTTTGGGCATTAAACTACGCCGCTGTGTCAAATATTTGCGAATTTGGCGGTCGGTTTCGTAAGGAACCTATTTATGTCGGTAATCACGTTCCGCCGCACTATCGCGAAGTGCCAAATTTGATGGACAGATTTGTTTCATTCGTTCATGAGAATTGGAAAATATCAGACGACCCTACCACAATTGCAGCTTATGTGTTGTGGCGGTTGAATTGGATACACCCGTTTATTGAGGGGAATGGACGAACTGCTCGTGCAGCCTGCTATTTTGTTTTGTGTCTTCAATATGGCGGGTTACTACCTGGGAATAAAATTGTGCCTGAGCGAATTCGAGAGAACCGCCAACCATATTACGATGCCTTAAAAGCTGCGGATAGGGCTTGGGAAGAGGGGCATTTTGACGTCTCTGAACTATCTGCCTACTTGCAAGTATTACTCAAGCAGCAATTGAACAACGAATAGTGCGCGTAGACCTGTTTGATTTCGATCTCCCGGAGGAGAATATTGCCCTGCGCCCGGCAGATCCGCGTGATTCTGCCAAGTTCCTGATTGTGAATGAGGGTTTGGAAGATCGTAGTGTGAGCGATTTGCCGGATCTGTTGAACGCAGGGGATGTGCTGGTGTTTAATGATACCAAGGTTATTCCGACACAATTGTCCGGTGTGCGTATTCGCGACGGCGCGACAGCCAATATTTCTGCGACCCTTCATACGAGAATAGCCACAGATCGATGGCTTTGCTTTGCCAAAGGTTCTAAAAAACTCAAGGTTGGAGATCGTATTCGCTTCGGGGTAGGTGAAGCGCATTGTGGTACGCTGGATTGTACAGTCGCAGGCAAAGATGAAGCCGGAAATGTGGAGCTTCTGTTTGAGCTTTCCGGCGCAGCCTTCGACCAAAAACTGATGCAAGTCGGCACCATGCCTTTGCCGCCCTATATCGCTGGTAAGCGCAGGGCCGATGAAAAAGATATGTCCGATTATCAGACCCTGTATGCGCGCAAGGAGGGGGCTGTTGCGGCCCCCACTGCTGGATTACACTTTACGCCAGCATTGATGCAAGCGATTGAAGATAAAGGCATAGTTCTGAAATATGTCACCCTTCACGTGGGGCCGGGCACATTTCTGCCGATGAAGGTTGATGATACAAAAGACCATGAAATGCACTCGGAATGGGGAGTGGTTTCTCAAGATACGGCGGACGCGATTAACACCGCTAAATCGAATGGCGGGCGGCTCATCTGTGTAGGAACGACATCCCTTCGTTTGATCGAAAGTGCTGCCAAGGAAGATGGAACACTCTCTGCCTGGGAGGGAGACACAGACATTTTCATTACGCCCGGATATCGGTTTAAGGCGGTCGATGTGTTGATGACCAATTTCCATTTGCCCAAATCGACGCTCTTTATGCTGGTCTCGGCATTGTGCGGATTGGAGACCATGCAGGCAGCCTATAAACATGCCATTGAAAACAAGTATCGTTTCTATTCCTATGGCGATTCAAGCCTGCTATATCGCCAGCCATGACCATTCCTTTTTCTTTTGAACTTCTTGCCACTGATGGCCAAGCTCGCCGCGGCGTCGTTAAAACTGCACGTGGAGACATTCGCACGCCTGCGTTTATGCCTGTGGGCACCGCTGGCACTGTCAAAGCCATGTATATGGACCAGGTAAAAGACCTTGGCGCTGATATCATTCTTGGAAACACCTATCATTTGATGCTGCGACCGGGTGCGGAGCGTGTCGCAAAGCTTGGAGGCCTCCACAAATTTGGGGGATGGCAGGGACCAATTCTGACTGACTCCGGTGGTTTTCAGGTTATGTCGCTCGCCTCACTTCGTAAAATGACAGAAGAGGGTGTTACCTTTCAGTCCCATGTGGATGGCGCGAAGCATTTTCTAAGTCCGGAACGTTCTATTGAGATTCAGGGGCTTTTGGGTGCAGATATCCAAATGCAATTGGATGAATGCATTGCGCTTCCTGCTGAAGAAAAAGAGATGGAACGGGCAATGGAACTGTCGCTACGCTGGGCCGAACGTTCTGCTTCTGCTTTTGGCGATCAACCTGAACGCGCCATGTTTGGCATTGTGCAGGGTGGCGACAATGAGCGTCTGCGGTTGAAATCAGCCGAAGCCTTAGCGGCTATGGACCTGAAGGGCTACTCAATCGGCGGTTTGGCCGTGGGTGAGCCACAAGAGGTGATGTTGCAGGTTTTGGATTATACCTGTCCTGCGCTGCCCCAAGACAAGCCCCGCTACCTGATGGGCGTGGGAACACCGGATGATCTGTTGCAGTCGGTTGCGCGCGGCGTTGATATGTTCGATTGCGTGATGCCAACGCGAGCAGGGCGTCATGGACAGGCCTTTACGCGCTTTGGGAAAATCAATTTGAAAAATGCCCGTCATGCAGAAGATCATCGCCCGCTCGATGAAGAATCGACATGCCCGGCCACCCGAGATTATTCGCGTGCCTATTTGCATCACCTTGTAAAATGCAACGAAGCACTCGGGGGCATGCTGCTGACGTGGAACAATCTCGCATACTACCAGCAGGTAATGTCTGGCGCTCGCGAAGCGATTTCACAAGGCCGCTACGATGATTACGTTACAGATACCAAGGCGGGTTGGGAAAAGGGCGATATTGCGGCGCTTTCATAAATTACCAGAACTTAGTCGGGCTTTTGCCGCCTTGGCTTGCCGCCGCTTGGTTTTTTGAACCGCGGGCGGTCGCCACCATTGAGGCCGCGGTCAGACTTAGTGTTTTCTGACCGTTCACCACGAGGTCTATCGCTCTTTGGCTTGTCATTGCGGCGTTTATCATCACGCTGTGGTTTGTCTCGGGGTTTGTCATCCCGTGAACGCTCATTGCGAGACTTCTTACTGAACGGCTTGTCTCCGCCTCGCGTGTCACGGGTGTCACTGCGTTCGTTGCGGCTGCGATCATCACGGGAACGATTGTCAGATCGCGGTTTCCGGTCACGACGGTTTTCCTGCTGGCCGTCTTCGCGGTCGCGTCTCGGTTTGCGATCGCGTTGCTTCTCGTCACGATTGTCTGCTCTATCGCCTCGGGGCTTGAAAGAAGATTTCCGCTTCTGCCCATCGGCGCTTTCGGACCGAGTTCCACTCTCTTTGTCAAATCGCGGTTTGTCAGAATGTGGCCTGTCTCTGCGTGGCTTTTTCGATTTGTCAAAATCGCTTCCACGACTGCGATTATCGTCTGATCGTTCGCTTCTGTCATCGCGGTCACGGGATTTGTGCGAAACATCCCGGTCCTTGAACGAACGACCTTTGTCATCGTCTCGTGATTTTCGGAACGGCTTTTTACCAGATGGCTTATCACTCTGTTTTGGTGGCCTTGTGTCTGATCTCCTATCTGATGAAGCATGTTCCTGTTTTGCTTCGCCGCGATTTTTGAAATCCGGCTTCTTCCGCGCTTTTGATCCGGGACGGTTCGAAGTGCGCTTAGGCTTAGGTTTGCCTTTTGATTTCGAGCTGCCTGCCGGATGCTCAATTTTGCCCTCAGCGGGTATGCTCATCTTGATTAAGCGCTCAATACCGCGCAACTGATTGACCTCGGTCGATGTGCAGAATGAAACCGCTTTTCCGGTTGCCCCTGCGCGCGCTGTACGTCCAATACGATGAACATAAACTTCAGGCACATCCGGCAACTCGTAGTTGACCACTAAGCCTACGTCTTTGATATCGATGCCGCGAGCAGCGATGTCTGTTGCAACCAATACGTTGTAGTCACCACGAGTGAAGGCCTTGAGTGCGCGTTCGCGTTGGCCCTGACTCTTATTGCCGTGAATTGCGCGGGCGGTAATATCCTCACCACCGAGCCTTCTCACAATATTATCCGCGCCGTGTTTGGTTCGCGCGAAAACAACGGTTTTCGTGTCCGTATGTTTGCGAAGAAGTTCGGCCAATACATCCGGCTTTTGCCCGCCATTGATGTGTTTGACGGATTGATCAATATTCTCAGCAACACTGGATTGTCGCGCGACAGATATTTCTACCGGTTCTTTGAGATATTGCGCAGCCAAATCTTGAATAGCTTTGGGCATGGTAGCAGAAAACAAAAGCGTTTGGCGTTCTTTTGGCAAATAACCGATGATTCGCTTAACGTCGGGAAGAAAACCGATATCGAGCATGTGATCTGCTTCATCCAATACGAGTGCTTCAACTTTATCGAGTTGAAGTGCATCGCGTTTAACCAAGTCGAGTAGGCGGCCTGGTGTTGCAATCAGAATGTCTGCACCGCGTGACATTTGTTGCATCTGCTTGGTGATAGGCACACCGCCCACAGTAAGCTGCGAACGCAGGTTCATAGATTTGCCGAATTGTCGGGCCTTCTCTGCAATCTGCGCTGCCAGTTCACGGGTCGGAGAAAGGATCAAGACACGAATAGGGCGATATTTTCCCTTATGGTTCGGGCGATCCTGCTTGTGAATGAGTGGCAGCAAAAAGGCAGCCGTTTTGCCCGTGCCGGTTTGCGCCAGACCAACAACATCATACCCGTCAATAACAACAGGTATGGCTTGTTCCTGAATAGGAGTTGGTATTGTGTGCTCCGCTTCTTCCAACGTGCGCAAAAGGGCCTTGTGAAGGCCAAGATCATGAAAATTCAAAATGGAATTCTTTCTATGTAAAGCGAATGCATCTGCTTTTGATTAGAAAGGTCGCATCCAGCTATCGGCGAATATCGCCATGTGTTTGCGTGTGCATCACAGAACTGGCGGTAACAGTCAAGAAGTATCGGTTCCATTCTCGCCATTGAGGGGCGTTTTTGTTCATTGATGATGAGTAGAGCGATTGATAATGTCCTGACATTGCTAATGCGGAGGGAAATCAATTGGCACTTTTAAAAAATCCATACTTTGGTTCAGACAAAACGATTAAAGTTGCTGATCAGATTCCTGCACCCTCTACGAATGCAGAAGCGCCAGAGAAACTTCTTGCGCAATGCCCTGCGCATAAACAAACCCCTTTGCATGACAAGCCTGAATTGGCGGAAGCTGCAGGTGTCGGGCAGTTGTTTTTGAAAGATGAAACGGTTCGTATGGGACTGGGAAGCTTTAAGGCCTTGGGAGCTGCTTATGTCATCGCGCATGAGGCTTCGCAAACTGGCGAAGAGGATTTGTCTAATGCACTTGTGGGCAAGACCTATGTTACAGCAAGCGCTGGTAATCACGGTCTTTCTGTTGCAGCAGGAGCAAAAGTCTTCGGCGCGAAGGCAGTGATCTTCCTTGCAGAAACAGTTCCTTCTGCTTTTGCAAGCCGTTTGCGAGACTTGGGCGCGGATGTTCATATCATCGGTAAAGACTACGATGAGAGCCTTGTTGCAGCACTAAAGTATGCGGAAGACAACAATGCCCAAGTATTGTCCGATACATCCTGGGATGAGTACTACGAGCTTTCTCACCGTCTAATGGAGGGTTATGTGGTCTCAGCAAAAGAGACCGTTGATCAGATGGAAGAAGCGCCAACACATATTTTTTTGCAGGCAGGCGTCGGCGGACTGGCGGGTGCTATGGCTGCCTATTTCCGCAAAGCTTGGGGTAATGCGCCGATCATCACGGTTGTAGAACCCGACCGCGCGACCGCATTACAATCAAGCATCGAAGCAGGGAAGTGTGTCTATGCGGAAGGTCCGGTTTCCAACATGGGACGCTTGGATTGTAAAGAGCCATCACTGATTGCCTTACGTGGTCTGGCGCGTGATGCGAATTTCTTTCTCACCGTGAGTGATGAACTTGGACAGGAGACAACGGATCGCCTTTCTGCAACAGGTTTGGAATCAACACCGTCTGGGGTTGGCGGCTTGATCGGGCTTTACGCTGGAAAAAACGAAGCACTGGGCCTAGATGCCTCATCACGTGTTCTCTGCATCATCAGCGAAGGTGCTGAGTGATGAATCGGGGGTTTCCAGTCGCGGAATTTGAAGCGCGGGTTGCACGTGTTCAAGCAATGATGGCGGATCATGATCTTTCTGCGATCATGGTGACCACACATCCCGATTTTTATTACTTTACCGGGTTTCTGACGCGTTTCTGGGCAAGTCCGGCGCGGCCGTGGTTTGTGATCATCCCGCAATCCGGCAAGCCAGTTGCCGTTATTCCCGGTATTGGTGCTGCATTGATGCGCACCACTTGGGTGGAAGACATACGAACCTGGGCTGCGCCGGATTTGCAAGATGATGGCGTGACGCTGCTTGCGGACACGCTGCGCGAAATTGCGGGCAAGGGACGCGTTGGTATTCCCGATGGACATGAAAGCATTCTTAGAATGCCGGTTGCTGATTTTGAGCGGCTGAAGAACTTGGCCGATATGCCGTCGATTGTCAGTGATGAGCAGATTGTACGGAAAGCACGGATTATTAAATCTGAAGCTGAGATCGCGAAAATCCAGACCTCGTGCGATATTGCTGGCCGTGCCTTTGATCGGGTGCATGAGTTTGCGCAAGCCGGAGTTGCGTTGGAGACCGTGTTCCGAAAGTTCCAGATGGCATGCTTGGATGAAGGCGCGGACTGGGTGCCGTATCTGGCAGGTGGCTTCGGGCCGGAGGGTTATTCCGATGTCATTTCGCCAGCAACAGATACGCCACTTCAAAAAGGCGATTGTCTGATGCTGGATACCGGTCTCGTTCATGATGGATATTTCTGTGATTATGACCGCAATTTCTCAATCGGGCCGCCGCCGCAGATTGTGGCGGATGCACATAAGAAAATCATTGAGGCTACAGCCGCAGGGTTTGAAGCCGCAAAGCCGGGCGCGCGTGCGTGTGATCTTTATCATGCGATGGACAAAGTGCTTACAGGCGGCGAGGGGCGTAACGACAATGGGCGTTTGGGCCATGGTCTGGGCATTGATTTGACGGAATGGCCGTCCTTCATTGCGATGGATGAAACCGTTCTGGAACCGGGCATGGTGCTGACGCTGGAACCGGGTGTTGAAACGCGCGACGGCAATATGCTCGTGCACGAAGAGAATATTGTGATTACCGAGACGGGTGCAAGATACCTCTCAACCCCACAAGGTGAAGAGATAAGGATAGTCTGATGACTGAATTTGCATATACATCCATTCCGCAGGAAGAACGTCGACCGACCATCGGGTTGATCGTCTTGCAAACCGACATCACCATCGAACGCGAGCTTGCTCTCTGGCTTCCGCCAAGCGATTACAACGTGCTGGTCAGCCGCGTGCCGAATGGTGTTGAGGTGACGGAAGAAACCCTTGGCGCGATGGCCAATCATATTACTCATTCGGCAGAACTCTTTCCGCAAGATACAAGCTTTGATGCTGTTGCCTATTGTTGCACGTCTGGCACGTCGGTCATCGGTGCTGAAAAGGTTGCCGATCTTGTCAAACAGGGCTGCGACACAGCACGGGTAACGGACCCCGTGACCGCACTTGCAGCAGCCTGCAAAAAACGCGGCATTAAAAAGCTCGCGTTTCTCTCGCCCTATATAGAGAGTGTTTCAAGCCATCTGCGCGATGTGGTTGCAGCCGAAGGCATTGAAAGCCCGGTGTTCGGTTCCTTCAACGAGGGCGAAGATTCTAAAGTCGCGTGGATTGATCCAGACTCCATTCGCAAAGCGGCTCGTGCTTTGGCAGAGCAGGGCGGCGTGGATGGGTTATTCATGTCCTGCACGAACCTCAAAACGCATGGACTGGTTGAGGAACTGGAACAGGAACTCGGCATGCCAGTGTTGTCGAGCAATTATGTGCTAGCGGAGCATTTGCGGATTGGAACCTAAGTCGCCGCGCCTTGATAGGGTTCCATCTTTACACCCGTAATCTTCCAACTACCGTCTTCCTGTTGGCGTAGGGTGTAGATTGCCTGCCATTGTTTGCCGCTTTCGTCTGTCGCGATGACTTCCTGATGGATAGTGCCATCCACGTTGAAATTGCGGCCGAAAATATAGCGGTCCGGATCATACAAAACGCCATAGCCGGTTTGCACCATGCGGATGAAGTTATCTTTGTTCTTGAAGACCTGTTGGATCGTGGGTGCGGCATGTGAGAACGCGCGGTCATAATCTTTCTGCTGAAAAGCATCCAGCTGA
>CALLHT010000059.1 GCA_938009335.1 uncultured Rhizobiaceae group bacterium | reverse complement strand
TCCTGCACGGCAACGTTGGTTAGCGTCACATTTCCAGAATTCCTGACTTGATAGGTATAGGTCGTCGTTTCACCTACCTCAGCAAACCCGTCATTGACGATTTCATCATTGAGGTTTGCGCCTTTAACAATAGTGAGCGCTGGTGCCGCATCCTGCACATCGACCGATTCAGTATCTGTTGCAGTCACACTGTTCGGCGCACCACCAAGCGGAGTAGCCGTAGCGGTAACAATATTATCAATCGTCGCATGAGCTATGTTTGGCGTTAAAACCGACAGTATGGCCCCGGCTGACATCATTAGTGCGGCCTTCCAAGGCCCATTTTCAGATCGTCTGAAAATACGCGTTTTGATTGAATCACACATGGCATACCTCTTCGAGAAAGGAATGCCGTGAGTCGGGTTAAAGAAGCATTAACGTTAACCAAACGTAACCTCATAGATTAGAGCAGAATCAAAAAGGCCAGCCCTTATTGAGGAGCTGGCCAATTGTTTTGCTTTAAACAACCCTTACTGTAGGTTGTCGACGTCGCTCTGGGTCACAGTGTATTCACCGGTAAAGGTGATCACATCAAGAGGACCAAGCGTATCCCAAGTTCCGTCATTTGCTACACCATCGACTGAGTCACCGCCAGTACCGTTATCGGTTAGCAGTGTTTCACCATCAGGCGTTGGTGCTGCGCCAGAACCAGCCGTCACGCTATCCGTCAGGCTAACACCGGTCAGAGGCACGTTACCTGTGTTGGTTACGGTGTATGTATAGGTGATGATATCACCTGCTGCCACGTTCGCTGTCAATGGATCAAGCAACGGGGTGCCATTTACTGCAGTAGCAACTTTAGCCACTGTCATGGTTGCATCCGCATCGTCTAGGTCGAAGGTCGCTGTATCGTTTGGTGAAGTAACTGTTCCGACACCTGTTGAGGCAGGTGCATCACCCGTCGCGTTCGCTTCGTTATCCAGATTGCCATCACCGCCGCCCTGGCCTGCAACATCTGCAGTAGTAACGGTGTAAGTACCTGTGAAAGTTACAATTTCACCCGGCGCCAAGCTGCTCCAGTTACCATCGTTTGCGGTGGCATCAGTCGAGTTAGTACCTGTTGTCAGGCTTTCATTCGCAGGTGTCACACTTGGGCTACCGTCGAATGCGATCTCGTTAATCCCAACGTCGGTGATGGTCACGTTACCTGTGTTCTCAACAGAAAATTCATATCGCACAACCGTACCGGCCGGTACATCTGGACCAAGTGCAGAACCGTCAGAGTTAAGTACGACTGTCTTTGTCAGACTAAGAGACGTAATGTCATCGATAACATCAACACTTTCAGTATCGGTCGCCTGAATATCATCAGCAGGATCAAGCGGATCACCGCCGGGCGCTTCACCGCTAGCGGTCACTTCGTTGTCAATGGTTGACCATGCTGGCGAAACGGTTGCAAGCGCCAGAACAAGTGCACTGGCTGACGCAGTCAAACCCTTGCCAACCTTGCGGCCAACCGTGTCGCTGGAAAGCGTATCGTAACGTTTAAGATAATTCCTCAATTGACTTCCCCAATGTGAAGGTGTGCTGAAGTTCGCCCCGACATTTCATGTCATCCCCAAACCAGCACAGATCTCTAAATTGGACGGCAATTACTCAAGACTTAAATCACGCGATCCGCTCGACAGATGACTAGTCCACATTGCAACCTACGTGAGACCGCAAGCCACGTTAACCATCTATTAACGAATCGGTAACTGATTCGTAACGATTGTGTAACTGCAAAAAATGATTCGACGCGAATTTTCCCGCAGAAAACAGTCATTTTTTAGTGGAAAGAACCAATACGCGTATACGATAATAGAATGGTTCGCTTTCAGAACATCACCCTATGAATTGAATGAATACACAAGCTCATGACCGCATCTTCAGACATAACACCCGACCTATCCGCCGACTACGTAATCGTCGGTTCCGGCTCCGCAGGCGCTGTAATGGCAGATCGCTTGTCTGCTGACGGCAAGCACTCTGTCCTTGTTATAGAATATGGCGGCTCAGATATCGGTCCTTTCATTCAAATGCCCGCAGCGCTTTCCTTTCCCATGAACATGGAAACCTATGACTGGGGTTACCAAACAGAACCGGAACCTCATTTGGGTGGACGCAAGCTCGCTGCACCGCGTGGCAAAGTGATCGGCGGCTCCTCTTCAATCAACGGCATGGTTTATGTGCGCGGACATGCTGGTGATTTTGACCACTGGGAAGAAGCCGGAGCAAAGGGCTGGTCCTATGCTGATGTACTTCCCTACTTCAAGCGTATGGAGAATTCCTCCAGCAATGAAGACGGATCGCGGGGAACCGATGGGCCGCTGAATGTCAAAAAGGGCAGCAGTCCCAATCCGCTTTTTGATGCGTTTATAAAAGCAGGCGAACAGGCAGGCTTCGGCGTTACGCCAGATTACAATGGCCTTAAGCAGGAAGGCTTCTCGCGCTTTCAACACACCATTCATAAAGGCCGCAGATGGTCTACTGCAAACGCCTATCTGAAGCCTGCACTCAAACGTCAGAACCTCAACATGGTTCGCGGTCTTGCTGAGCGCGTGCGCTTCAATGGCAAGAAAGCAATTGGCGTTGATATCGCACGCGGCGGCACCACACAGTTTATTGGCGCCAACAAAGAAGTCATTCTAGCGGCCTCCGCTTTCAATTCTCCAAAACTTCTGATGCTCTCCGGCATTGGGCCCGCAGCACATTTGAAAGAACATGGCATTGAGGTCATCGCAGACCGTCCCGGTGTCGGCTCCAATCTGCAGGACCATCTGGAACTCTATATCCAGCAGGAATGCACCCAACCGATCTCGCTTTATTCAAAGCTCAATCTTTTCTCAAAAGGATTGATCGGGCTCGAATGGCTACTGAACAAATCGGGTGATGGCGCAACCAACCACTTTGAGGCTTGCGCATTTGTGCGTTCAAAGGCGGGTGTACCCTACCCTGATATTCAATACCACTTCTTGCCCGTTGCCATCCGCTATGACGGCAAGGCAGCAGCGCCCACGCATGGCTTTCAAGCCCATGTTGGCCCAATGCGCTCAGAGTCCCGCGGGCACGTTCGCCTTACCTCAAACGACCCAACCGCCAAACCATCGATCCTCTTCAACTATATGAGCAAAGAGGAAGACTGGGCAGATTTCCGCCATTGTATTCGCCTGACGCGGGAGATTTTCGGCCAGGAAGCGTTTGATCCATATCGTGGATATGAAATACAACCGGGCGAAGATGTTCAAACCGATGAGCAACTCAATCAGTTTATCAGCGAACATGCCGAAAGCGCTTATCATCCATGTGGCACCTGCAAGATGGGTGATCCGAAAGATAAAACGGCAGTCGTTGATCCGGAATGTAACGTAATCGGCGTTGAAGGTTTGCGCGTTGCGGATTCATCAATCTTCCCACGCATTCCAAACGGCAATCTCAACGGTCCGTCTATTATGGTGGGTGAGAAAGCATCAGATCATATTCTGGGTGTTGATCCTCTGCCACGATCTAATCAGGAGCCTTGGTTTAATCCCGATTGGGAAAAAACGGATCGGATTGCATAACGCTCGCTTAGAAAAGCAACGTCCCAAACCTCAGCAACACAACGCCGCAAAGTGCGAGGCCAATCGCAAAGATTTTGGCTACGTTCAATCGCTCCTTGAAAATGAACACGCCGATGAGCACCGCAAAAATAATGCTCGTTTCACGCAATGCGGTTACCAAAGCAATCGGCGCTTGGGTGAAGGCCCAAACCACCATAAGGTAAGCAAGAAAAGACGCCACACCGCCACCCAAAACGCGCAGTTTCCCAACTTCCACAACACGCGTCAGCGTTCCCGGTTCTTTGAAGCGGATATAGATCGCAAACAAAACTCCGTTCGCAAACATCAACGCAGACATAAATCCAACCGCACTTTCAGACAACCGCGCACCCAAACCATCCGATAGCGAATAGCCCGCAATACAGCAACCCGTCAGAAGCGCTAGCCCAGCCGCTTTCGGGTTACGAATGCCATCGGCCTGCTTGGCAAATACCAAACTCGCAATGCCCAAAATAATCAGGCCAATAGCGAGCAATTCAGTTGATAGGAGTTGCACCCCTAAAAGCCCGACAGACACAATCGTCACAAGCAGTGGCCCGGTTCCTCTGGCAATAGGATAGACTTGCGTAAAATCACCAACCTTATAGGCGGACATCAGAAAGATCTGATAGCCCATGTGAAAGACCAGCCCAGCTATAAAATAAGGCAGGCTTTCAACAGATGGCAAAGCAAAGAAGAACATCAGGATACCAGCGGGAATCCCCTGCCCCACCATAACCGCAGCCATGCCGAGCACTTTGTCATCACTGCCCTTTACAGCCGCGTTCCAGCTCGCGTGCAATAGAGCCGCTGCAATGACAACAATGAAAACTTCAACGCTCAATGAAGTGTCCCAACCCAATCCTTCAAAGCAGCACCAATCTCGTGCGGGCTGTCTTCTTGGATGAAGTGACTTCCTTTGACGGTCACTTCACTTACGTTCTTCCAAGACCGCACAAAGGCACGAGCATGGTCAAGCAAGATCGCGCCGGGCTCCGCATTCACAAACAGTTTCGGAAACTGGGTCTCTGGAAGCCACGCAGCATAGTCGGCAACGATTTGGTTCACGTCTTCCGGCTCTCCCTCAATCGGAATTTGCCGCGGCCAGGTCAGCGTAGGTCTGCGATCTTCACCAACCTTGGCAAAAGGCTCGCGATAAACATCCATTTCTTCTTTGCTCAGGTCGCGCAAAATAGAGCCTGGCAAAATGCGCTCGATGAACAGGTTCTTTTCCAAGATCATCTCTTCACCGGCGGGAGAACGTAGAGCCTGAAAGACCGGCTTTGCCTGCTCGTTCCAATGGTCCCAGCTTTTAACCGGGCCGACAATCCCTTCCATAAAGCAAATGCCTTTGACCCGATCCGCATGACGATGCGCCCAATCAAACCCCAATGCTGAGCCCCAATCGTGAATCACCAGAATAACCTTACCTTCTGGCACAATGGCATCCATAAACCCGTCGAGATACTCGCGGTGTTCCACAAAGCGATACCGATCTGGCCCGGAATTTTCGAGCTTGTCAGAATCCCCCATACCAATTAGATCAGGAGCAATCGCACGATGCGTGTCACTCACATGAGGCATGATGTTTCGCCAGAGATAGGACGAGGTCGGATTGCCATGAAGAAACACGATTGGTTCACCGGAACCCAGTTCCACATAGGCCATCTGCTTGCCATTCACTTCGACAAAACTCTTCGGATGTTCTTTGGCAGAAACTTCAGGCATGTGTCTTCTCCTCTTGCAGCTCATCAAGTTTTGGCTGCACCAGCAGCAACCCAATAATCACGAGCACCAACGAAAGCCATATCCAGCCCGAATACCCTTCGCCCAAAAAGACTACACTCAAAAATACCCCTGACAAGGTTACCGGATAGGCGGTCTGCACTCCGAAGACCGGCCCGCCAAACCCGACCAGCCAGATAAAGGCGCAATAGGTGATTGCATGAATGATAGAGGCAGATATAAATGCCCATTCCGGCGCGCGCCACGGATCCAGCGGATCAATCCATTGGCCTGTCGAAAGCGCAACCGGTGTGACAAAAATCAAGCCCAACACCGACGCCATGAAAAGCGTTGATACTGGTTCAACCCCAGCAGGCTTGTGACTGGCAATATAGTTTGCCTCTACACCATAGAAAAACGGAGCAACCAGCGCGACAAGAACAAAAATCGCTTTACTCGGATCAGGCAAACTGGATTCAGGAAGCGCAATCATAACCATTGCAATAAACGCCACGACAATCCCAAAAACCCGTTGCAGATCGAACGCTTCTATTCGAACGATCAATGCCAGCGCGAAGGTGAACATCGGCACGGTTGCGATACCAATAGACATAACGCCCGCCGGCAAATGCTGCTGCGCAAGGTATGAAGTCCCATTTGGCAGTAGGGTTCCGCAAATCGCAATGACCGAGAAATAGAACAAGAGTTCCCGATTAATGACAGGACGCCAACCGCGAAAAACCAAGACCAATCCCAGAAGCAAAACACTGATGACCAACTGCCAGAAGATCAGTCCAAAAGGCTGATGGCCAGTTGAGACCGCGATCTTTGACAACGGGATTGTGCCGCCCCAAAGAAGCCCGATGGTAAGCATCGCGCCCCAAGCTATTAAAGTTCTAGATCGAGGCGTGAGCGTATTCATTCAGGATTTGAACTCAGAAAAATGCCTGAATGCCGGTTTGCGCCCGGCCAAGAATAAGCGCATGCACATCGTGCGTACCTTCATACGTGTTGACCGTCTCAAGGTTCGCCGCATGGCGGATCACGTGATACTCCGCCTGAATGCCGTTACCGCCATGCATGTCTCTTGCCTGCCGCGCAATGTCGAGCGCCTTGCCGCAGTTGTTACGCTTCACGATCGAAATCATCTCTGGCGCTCCACGCCCTTCATCCATCAAGCGACCAACGCGCAAACTTGCCTGAAGGCCAAGCGCGATTTCCGTTTGCATATCTGCGAGCTTTTTCTGGAAGAGCTGCGTACCCGCCAAGGGTTTGTCGAACTGTTTGCGATCAAGGCCATATTGGCGTGCGCGGAACCAGCAGTCTTCTGCCGCACCCATCACCCCCCAAGAGATGCCGTAACGCGCACGGTTTAGACATCCGAATGGCCCTTTTAGACCTTCCACATTTGGCAGCAGTTGCTCTTCACTGATCTCTACATTATCCATGACAATCTCGCCCGTCGTGGACGCGCGCAGTGAAAGCTTACCTTCAATCTTAGGTGCGGAAAGGCCTTTCATGCCCTTTTCAAGCACAAAGCCCCGGATCTTGCCGTCATGGGCTTCAGACTTCGCCCACACCACAAACACATCAGCAAATGGCGAATTGGATATCCACATTTTCGAACCGTTGAGTACATAGCCGCCATCGACCTTCTTCGCGGTGGTTTTCATACCCGCAGGGTCAGAACCTGCGTCAGGTTCTGTCAGACCAAAACATCCGATGAACTCACCAGAAGCGAGTTTTGGCAAATACTTCATGCGTTGGTTTTCATTGCCGTAAGCATAGATCGGATACATGACGAGCGACGATTGCACGCTCATCATGGAGCGATAGCCGGAATCGATGCGCTCAACTTCGCGCGCGACAAGACCGTAAGAAACATACGATGAGCCGATGCCGCCATATTGCTCTGGCACGGTCACGCCTAATAGGCCAACCTCCCCCATCAACGGGAAAAGTTCTGGCGCAGAGGTCTCATTCAGGTAGGCTTCTGAAACCCGTGGCAAAAGTTCACTTTGTGCGAAACTTTGGGCAGAATCGCGGATCATCCGCTCTTCTTCAGAAAGTTGGTCTTCCAGCAAAAACGGGTCTTCCCAGGAAAACTTCCCCAATGAAGGACTGCTTTTTGCTTCAAGAGGTTTCGCTGCGTCGGCCATCATATCTGCTCCAAATCAAAGAATGGTTCACCCATATACTCATAAGTGGATTGGGGCAGGAGTCAAACAGTCAAGCACGCACAATTACCGTGTCAAAGACCACAATCAAACCGAGGCTCAAAGTTAGTTCAGTTCCAGAACCTTTGCCTGCTTCTGTTGCGCCGCCAAGCGGTGACGCAGCGGGCCACCACCATCTGCACCGAACAGAAGTTTACGCTCCGTGTAGGACGATTCAAAAATCGGATACCGACGCAGAAGCTTATCGCGGAAACTCGCGACATTTGTCGCCATCAACCCCAAACGAACCGTGAGCGGCGGATAAGGACGCGGCTCGCACAATATGTCAGCACGGAACACACGGCGGTAGAACGCGCGATGTTCCTGTCGCACTGACGCGAGACACAGATCAGCATCAAAGTGATCATAGGTCATGCAGGCAGCGCGCAACGTGATATAGGGAATTTCAGGATAAAGTGCTGACATCGCCTTACTTGCCACAAACCGGGTGGGATCAACGAGATATTTTCCTTCGTCCAAAAGCGGGCGAATGATATCAGGGAAAAAGTCCACTGCCGGGCCATATGGCATATCCGGCGTAATCAGATGGCACCGCAATGCACTGACCATTGCTCCGTCTACGTAAATGCCAAAGTTCCAGCAATTGTCCATTTCGTCATAGGCATCGCGGAAAATACCACCAGCCATCGGCTTAATAGCACCTTCATTCAGATACGCATCATGCCGCAGTTTGAAGATCGCCTCGAGATCTTCTTCATCTCTGGCAATTTGATAATCCACCTGCTGCAGGTAGCCTAAAAGTTTATTTGAAAAATTCGACGCATCGTTACTCGTATGCATGTTTTGCCCCTAACACACGTTCCACAGACAGCTTAAGTTAACGAATGGTAAACTCTTGTAAAGGGCAGTTTAGAAACTTGTTACCATTTTAATGAAAATTGATCGGCTATGGTTAATTCACTAAAAGCAACAAAAAAGCCGCGATCAATTCCAATCGCGGCTTTAAAATACTGTAATTGCTTAAAGTTTAAAGTGCAGCTTCGAGCTCAGGAAGCACGTCAAACAGGTCAGCAACCAGACCATAGTCTGACACCTGGAAGATTGGCGCTTCTTCGTCTTTGTTGATTGCAACAATGACTTTCGAGTCTTTCATACCCGCCAAGTGCTGGATCGCACCGGAGATACCGGCTGCAATATAAAGATCAGGCGCAACCACCTTACCGGTCTGGCCAACCTGCCAGTCGTTTGGCGCGTAGCCCGCATCAACCGCAGCACGTGAAGCACCAACAGCAGCGCCAAGCTTATCGGCAACCGGAAGGATAACTTCTTCAAACTTCTCAGATGAACCCAGCGCGCGTCCACCAGAGATGATGATTTTTGCAGAAGTCAGTTCCGGACGATCACTCTCGACGATTTTCTCGCCCTGGAATGTTGAAAGGCCCGGATCAGCAGCAGCTGACACGCTTTCAACCGCAGCAGAACCACCTTCTTCAGCAGAAGCAAAGCCAGCTGTACGAACAGTGATTACCTTTTTTGCATCGGTTGCTTGCACTGTCTGCAACGCATTGCCCGCATAAATCGGACGCTCGAATGTGTCTGCAGAATGAACTGCAGTAATGTCAGAAACCTGCATCACATCAAGAAGCGCAGCAACGCGCGGAAGCACGTTCTTGCCAGACGTTGTTGCTGCAGAGATGATGGTGTCATAGTCACCTGCCATGCCAACAATCAAGTCAGCCATTGGCTCTGCAAGCTGGTTTTCATAGTGATCAGCCTCAGCAACAAGCACTTTGTCAACACCGGAAAGTTTAGCCGCAGCCTGAGCCGCCGCATCACAGCCTTTACCGGCAACCAGCACATGCACATCACCACCGATTTCAGTAGCAGCAGTAAGCGCTTTTGCGGTTTGATCGCTCAACGAAGCGTTGTCGTGATCTGCAATAAGTAGAGTAGCCATTTTCAATTCTCCTTACTTGAGCACGCCGGCTTCGTTTTTCAGTTTATCGACAAGTTCCGCCACAGAACCAAGAACCACACCTGCTTCACGTGCAGGCGGCTCAGTTGTGTTTGTGACTTTCAAACGCGGAGCTGTGTCCACGCCATAATCGCCCGGTGTTTTCTCCTCCAAAGGCTTTTTCTTTGCCTTCATAATATTTGGCAGAGACGCATAACGTGGCTCGTTGAGGCGTAAGTCTGTTGTGACGATTGTTGGCATTTTGACTTCAACAGTCTGAAGGCCGCCATCCACTTCGCGGGTCACTTCAGCAACATCGCCTTTGATTTCCATGGAATTTGCAAAGGTTGCTTGAGACCAGCCAAGAAGGGCAGAAAGCATCTGACCGGTTTGGTTTGAATCATCGTCAATTGCCTGCTTGCCAAGAATGACCAGACCAGGCTGCTCTTCTTCAACAATACCTTTAAGGATTTTTGCAACTGCAAGCGGTTCAACCAGATCGTCGGTTTTAACAAGAATACCGCGGTCAGCGCCCATTGCGAGAGCTGTGCGGATGGTTTCCTGAGATTGTTGTGGGCCAACAGACACCGCAATAATTTCTTCAACCTGACCTGCTTCTTTCAAGCGGATCGCCTGTTCAACGGAAATTTCGTCGAATGGGTTCATGGACATCTTGACGTTTGCAAGCTCGACACCTGAACCGTCCGATTTCACGCGGATTTTGACGTTATAGTCAACAACCCGTTTGACTGGGACAACAACCTTCATCTCTCAACCTTTCGGTAGTTTAGAGTAATCTTGGGATATGGGAGGAACCCATCATTTTGGCATAATGAAATTTTTTGCCAAAATTTCATGCCTGTTTGCGTAATACCTGCTAACCTTTACGTCAAGCAGTAATCAAGAGTCCACCCAACACGTATAGCGTCACGATGCCCCACGCCCCCATTTGCGCGGATTTTCCTGTGTTTTGGGCTCAACATCGTCTTCGAGTATCACCGCATTAGGCGTTTGAACTTTTCTGTCAAAAAGGGGCACATCCGATCGCTTCATGATGAAAACCAAACCGGCGCCTGCAATAAAGCCACCAATATGCGCAGCCCATGAAACATCGCTGTCATAAAACGCAACCAGACTGTAAATCTGAAACGCAATCCATCCCCCCAGCACCCAAAGCGCAGAAAGTCTGAGTGGAATACGGCCTAAAACCAACACCCAGATTTTAACTTTCGGATGCAGCATAAGATAAGCCCCGACAATGCCGGAAGTAGCCCCCGATGCGCCAATCAACGGCGATTCCGATGTTGGAGCAACAACCCCATGCGCATAAGCTGCAATGGCCGCGCACAGAATGTAGAAGAGTAAAAATCGGACGTGCCCCATCGCGTCTTCTACATTGTCGCCAAAGACCCATAGAAACAGCATATTTCCCGCCAAATGCATGAAATCCGCATGCATAAAGGCGTAGGTGATGTAACTCGCCTCAACCGGAATAACAGCCAGTTCTGCAGGAATGTCTTTCAGATCGCCTGCCACCGCAGGAATGTAACCATAGGAAATATAAGCTGATGCCAACGCGTTCTGATCACCAGCGCCTGAAGCAGCAAATACCATCCAAACGATCACGTTAATCGCGATCAATGCAAGCGTCACAAACTGCAGTCGAATGTGTACCAGCGAGTTTTGGTCATGAAGCGGTATGAACATTAGCAAATAGTCCGTTTCGCAGGACTATAGCTCACCTGTTCTGGCCCGGCACCCATAAAACGTCGTCTTTGCCAAGATTGTTTGCAGCCCGCGCCGCAACAAAAAGATAGTCAGAAATCCGGTTCATATAGAGCGAACAGGCTTTCGAGACGTTTTCATCTTCGTTTTGCGCGAGTTCCACGATCAATCGCTCCGCGCGACGCGCAACGGTTCGAGCCAGATGAAGGTTGGCAGCCAAGGGCGACCCGCCCGGCAAAACAAAAGAGCGCAATGGATCAAGATTTGAATTGAGTTCGTCAATTTCGCTTTCAATCCGCGCCACTTGGGCATCGGTTACTCGCAACGGCTCATACTCTAGCGGCTTCCCATCATCTGGTGTAGCCAAGTCCGCACCCAAATCAAACAGGTCATTCTGAATCCGCATCAGCGCCTGATCCATTACGGAACCCGCTTCCGTGTGAAGACGCGCCATGCCGATACAGGCATTGGTCTCATCAACCGTGCCATAGGACTCAACGCGTAGGTCATACTTTTTACGACGCTCGCCATTTCCAAGGCCTGTTGAGCCATCATCGCCGGTTTTTGTGTAAATCTTGTTTAGTACAACCATAAGAACTTAAGCCTGTGTTGAGAAATAAAGTGCCGCCATGACGCCAATCACAGCAACGAATTGAAAAAGAATGCGAAGCCGCATCAACTTCTGTGACCGGCTGGGCGTTCCGCCTCGCGCCATATTGGTGAGGCCAAGCGCCAAAACAATGGCTACAGCCATCATACCGATGGTAGAAATTATGTAGAGCATGTTTTCTCCAAACACTATTTGAAGAGGTTATAGGGCAGTAGAAAGCAATTTCCCATGCGCCCATTTGTATACTTTCAATGGGTCCTGAGCCTAAGTGCCGCCCAAAATAATACGGTCAACCCATCTCTGGGGCAAAAACCGCCGTACAATGTTCATGAAATGAGTTGGAACCGTCACCCCGTAATGCGCTTTGGGGCGTTTGGCGTTCAGCGCATGATCAAGCTTTTTGTAAACAGCTTCCGGTGGCAGCGTAAATTTGTTCAGCGTGTTCTTTGATTGCTTCCTCATCCGCTTCATTTCGCTTTCATATCCAGCCAAATTGACGGATGTTTCCCATTCTACGTTTTCAAGAAACTTCTCCAAAGCATTTGCAGAAAACTTTGTTGCAATGGGTCCCGGCTCTATCAATGAGACATGAATATCCGTGTCAGCGAGCTCCAACCGCATGGTCGAGGCCAATCCTTCTAAAGCATATTTAGAAGCATTGTAAGCGCCTCTGAAGGGAGCAGGAATCCATCCCAGGATTGAGGAACAATGAACGATCCTACCATGCCCCTGTTTTCTCATTACTGGAACAACGAGATTGGTCAATTCATGCCAGCCGAAGAAATTAGCTTCAAATTGCGCACGCAAAACATCGGTCTTTAAGTCTTCCACAGCACCTGGCTGACCATAAGCGCCATTGTTAAACAATGCGTCCAGCTCACCACCCGTTGCGGCCATCACCGCATCAAATGTTCGATGAATTGACGCTTCATCCGCATAATCCAGAATATAAGCAGAAACGCCCAATGACCTCAGGTTTTCAAGATCCTCTTCTGTACGGCAGGTTGCATGAACATCCCAGCGATCACGATGTAAAAGCTCAGCACATTTCCAGCCAATGCCGCTGGAACAACCTGTAATTAGAATTTTTTTCAACTGAGTTCCTCTGCTTTAATATCCGTCAACTCATCACACAAAGCATTGTCTTACAAACATATTTTTACGAGCAACAGTTAAACGTCGAACATAAGCTCAACAACACAAAGTTGATCTTGTAACGGCCCCACCCGTCAAACGATCAAAATTTCCAAAATATTAAACAATTTCCAATACGGTGTTGAGGCCCCGAAAATGAACTAGGAAAAGAACAATGTTGCTGGAAATGTCAGATAAGGATCTTATCATCTCTTTCGCATTCATATGTTGTTTCTCGTATATAATTGGCTGGCTTTGCGACCGCATCCTTGAGAAAGCAGGCTATGGCCATATCGGAAACTGGCTTTTAATATTGGTCGGCACGTACACGGGTTTGTATTCACTTAATCAATACGGATACGAATTCCATTGGGTTCCAATATACACGTTGGGTTCAGCATTAGCAGGCGCTTTTGTTGTCCTTTTCTCCATGTGCTTTATTAAGCGGTTCACCAGCATCTAAATACGGAACATCGAAGTCCCACTTGCATCTTTTCAACGACATTCTGCGGAGACAGGCCTGCGTTTCTTAACGCACGCAAACTCGTTGATGCCAATGACTTTGAGAGTTTTTTACCGTTCTCATCGAGAATGAGATCATGGTGATGATAGCTGGGTGATATCAACCCAAGCAATTCCTGCAAAACGACATGTACGGACGTTGCGTAATACAGATCTTTTCCCCGTACCACGTCTGTAATACCTTGCAGCGCATCATCAACAACACAACAAAGATGATAGCTGGCAGGTGTATCTTTTCTGGCGAGGATCACATCTCCCCATTTCAGAGGCTCCGCCGAAACAAAAGAGCCAGACTCCATCCATTCATACCGGGCCGCATCAACAGCAAGGTTCATATCAAGTCTTATCGCGAAAGGTTTGTCCGAATTCAGAATCGAGTTGCGCGCAGACGCCCCTAACAAACGTTCATTGCCCGGATAAACCGGACTGCCATCAGGATCACGCGGCCATTTCTCTCCAACAGCATCACGTTTTGCCACATAACGCTTAATTTCCGAACGACTGAGGACAGAGGGATAAACTAGGCCTCTTTCCCATAATGTATCCAAAGAAGATTGATATTCCGCAAAATGCTCTGATTGGCGACGGGGCTCTTCGTCCCATTCAAACCCAATCCACTCTAGATCTTCCAGCATTTGCTTTTCGAGTTCTGGCGTACAACGGACCGTATCAATATCTTCTATTCGGAGAAGACATTTGCCACCTGCTTCACGGGCAGATTTCAAGTTGAGAAGCGCGGAATACGCATGTCCGAGATGCAGCTCGCCATTAGGGCTTGGCGCAAATCGGAATACACGTTGTGGTTCAACCATCGAAACACTCACACAAAGCTTTGCGGGTCGACATCAATCTGCACGCGCAAATTGCCTCTTGGTTTTGGTCCAGCCTTGAACCAACTTCTAATCCA
>CALLHT010000058.1 GCA_938009335.1 uncultured Rhizobiaceae group bacterium | reverse complement strand
GCGAAGTGGGAATGGGTGGGGGTGATGAACCAAGCGGAGAATGCGTAACCCCCACCGGTTCAGCTGCGACATCGCCTTGCTTCATAGGCTCGCGCCACGCGTCGCTCCCCGTCCTTCGGACCCCCACAGGGGGGAGGCTGTCTGGCGGATGCCTTCCCTCCGTGGCAGCCGTCGACCGACAGACAAGCGAAGCGCCGTCGAGAGGTGCAGACGAGGCGTTTAGCCGAGGCGCCAGCGCGTGAGCGGACGGCAAGCCGGATGGCTTGGCGGAAAAACAACTAAGTCCCACCAACTTCCACAACCCGCTCACAATCTGTGAAAGGTTATGCGTATTCTTCTCAATGGCCAGTTTCCAATCCATGCGCAAAAGTGTGCAGGAGAAATTTGGAGCGGGGATAAGTTTTTTTGCACTTCCCTCTTGGTCGTCATCCTCGGACTTGATCCGAGGATCCACGCACGAACGCTTTCCTATCAATAGGTGCAGGCTTTTTGTAACAATATTGCTAATTTTGCCATTGAAATTCAGTTAATTCACTATAGTCAACAGATCATCATGAATTTGTTCTATGTGACAATTGACACATTAAGAATTCTTGCATTTTTATTAGATAGTATTATTTCGTGCATTCATTAACCAGAATCAGTTAAAGTTGATTATGATTAACAAGTTGAAGCCGCAAGCAACTGGGCACTCCAAAGAGAGTGTAGAGAGGTTTGCGGAGCAAATTGCAACTCTATTGCACTACTCACCCGGGTCTTCATTGGACGATGTCGTATCCAACCTTGGTGGTGAGGTTGGCTATGTTGACTTTTGGGATGTAAATTCTGCAGGTGGCGCATTAATCGTAGATGATAAGGGGCGCATGAAAGTGAATATTCCACAGCATACTTCAAGTGTCAGGGACAATTTCACTATTGCACATGAACTCGGGCACTACTTTTTGCATTTCCTTCCTGTACGCGACAACCTGAAAAGTGGGCAAGTTTTTGAAGCCAATCGATACGGTTCAGATCGAGTAGAGTGGGAAGCAAATTGGTTCGCTTCGGCGTTCCTAATGCCTGAACATGAGTTTAAAAAAAGTTACTCGTCCCATAAAGGAAATATATTCGCTGTAGCGGATCATTTTTCGGTTTCACCACGTGCTGCAGAAATAAGGGCAAAAAGATTACAACTGGATTAAGTGTGGGCTCTGGTTACCCAGATAAGTTTTCGAAACTACCTAGACATCTAAAACCTAGGTTTAGAATTTTTTTGAGTGCCGACATTGTAGGCTCATCAAAACTTAAGCAAAAAACACCCTCTCGTAGAAATCAAGGGTCCCTTTTCACTGGCAAAGAACCTCCACACGATGATTGGTTAGAAGAATTATCAAATTTTTTTGGTGGTTTTAGTGAATTGTTTTCTCAAGAGTGGTCTGGTTTTCGAAAGTTGGCTTCTGGTTCTTATGACGAGTGTATTGGCTATGACCCAGTACTTTGGAAAACCAATGGTGATGAAATCATCTATGTGAAACATGTTAAGAATCGCGCAGAAATTAGTGCTGTGATTCGTTGCTGGATTAATGCGGTTCAAAAATATCGAAAGCAAATACCATCAGAACTGGACATCAAAGCGACCGTTTGGGGTGCTGGTTTTCCACTTCTAAATACTGAGCTAATTCTAGATACACATCCGGATTTAAAACACTCTAAGTTCAGCGAAGACAGAAAGCTTAATAACTATCATTTGCTTTCTACTTGGTACAAAAAATCTGCTCAAGTTCGTGCACGTGATGGTTTGTTAAGAGATTATCTGGGACCATCTGTAGATACCGGCTTTCGATTATGCGGCCTGGCGACTCCTAGACGCATGCCTATTTCCATTGAACTTGCTTCGTTGATTGCAGACACCAACACCCCCAAAGACAAGAAAAAAGCAACACTAATTGAGTTACCAGCAATTAGATTTGGAGGACTAAGGGAACTCAAAGGTGTTTTTGGGGGCAAACCTTACCCACATTTTTGGATAGACTTGAAAGCGAACGACCCTCTTTCTGTTCAGGAGGATAAAGTTCAAGGGCTCGCTCAAGATGGAATATCTACAAAAGATATTTCGAGTTATTGCGATGCTTTCTTTGTTGAAAATGCATCATTGTTCGCACCGCCTTTTATTGTTCACGAAGATGGAAGCCCTGAAAGCCGAATTCCAAAGCATTATTTTGATAGCCTAGATTACCTCAAAAATAAAATTGCTAGTGAGACTAACCGCTACAATCTTGAGAAAACAGCGATCATGAAAGATAAGAGTTCTAAAGAAACGAGCGAAGACGATTTCGAATCGTTGATCAAATTGATCGAAGAACTGTTTAAAGATTAAAAAACCCCGCGGCATTCTCACACCGCGGGGTCAAAATTTCATTTCAGAACTGGGGTGCCAGTCCTATGAACACCCGCCCTTATGAGCAGCCAGATGTTGCCCCACAAGTATCGCATTTCTCGCACGTGCCGTTGCGGACCATGGTAAAGTTGCCGCAATCATCACACGAGTTGCCGGTGTACCCTTGCATCATGGATTTGATGCGTTCTTGAGCCGCGTCAATCACGGGCTTTGCTTCTTCTGTCTGAGGGGTAACTTTGGTCGCGGTGTCCGCTTCATAGTCCCGGGCGAAGGCAACCGACTCTTCGTTGAGGTTTGCAGCCAGCGCCGCAGACGATGTGGCCAACGCGCCGGAGGCAACCGCCGTTACCGTGGTCGCGCCACCGGAGGGTGTCGGCGCCGCGGAACCGGATGGCTCGCCCGTCGCAGGTTTAACCACTGACAGATTATGACCACGAGTCAGACCCTTGGAAACAATCTGCGTGTTGCCCTCTTGCACACCCTTGCCCATGGCAGTGGCAGAGAAGTCTGACTGGTCAACGTGTGCCAGTTCATGACGATCAAGGTAAGAGATGCCAAGCTCGCGGAAGATGTAATCCAGGATCGAGGTTGCGTTCTTGATCGCGTCATTGCCCTGAACCCCGCCCGCAGGCTCAAATTTGGTGAAGGTGAAAGCGTCGACATATTCTTCCAACGGCACACCGTATTGAAGGCCAAGCGAGATGGAGATCGCGAAGTTGTTCATCATCGCGCGGAAGGCAGCGCCCTCTTTGTGCATGTCGATGAAGATTTCACCCAGACGACCATCGTTATATTCGCCGGTGCGCAGGAAGATGGTGTGACCACCAACCTTTGCCTTTTGGGTGTAACCCTTGCGTCGCGTTGGCAGTTTCTCCTGCTCGCGGGATACGCGCTCGATGACACGCTCCACGATCTTCTCGGAAACCGTAACGGCTGCTGCTGCCTTTGGTGCTTCAAGCACCTCTTCCAATGCATCCTCGTCTTCATCATCTTCGATGAGCGCCGCATTCAACGGCTGGGAAAGCTTGGAACCATCGCGGTAAAGCGCGTTGGCTTTCAGTGCCAGTTTCCATGAGAGCATGTATGCGTCTTTACAGTCATCGACCGTTGCATCGTTCGGCATGTTGATCGTTTTGGAGATCGCACCAGAGATGAACGGCTGGGAGGCTGCCATCATGCGGATGTGGGATTCGACTGAAAGCGCGCGCTTGCCGATCTTGCCGCACGGGTTCGCACAATCAAACACAGACAGATGCTCGTCCTTCAGGCCCGGAGCGCCTTCAAGGGTCATCGCGCCGCAGCAATGGATGTTTGCTGCTTCAATGTCTTTCTTAGAGAAGCCGATTGCGGCCAGAAGATCAAAGTTGAAATCGTTCAACTGCTCTGCATCAAGGCCAAGCACATCCGTGCAAAACGCTTCGCCAAGGGAGAACTTGTTGAATGCGAACTTGATGTCAAAGGCTGAGCCCAGACCATCGTTAACAGCCTTGATAGCGTCATCGGTGAAGCCTTTGGCTTTCAGCGTTGTCGGGTTGATGGCTGGCGCCTGATTGAGGTTTCCGTGGCCCACTGCATAAGCCTCGATCTCACCGATCTGCGCTTCCGTGTAGCCCAATGTGCGAAGGGCTTCCGGCACAGCGCGGTTGATGATCTTGAAGTAACCACCGCCGGCAAGTTTCTTGAACTTCACCAGCGCGAAGTCCGGCTCAATGCCCGTGGTGTCACAGTCCATCACAAGACCAATGGTGCCAGTTGGCGCGATCACGGTTGATTGCGCATTGCGGTAACCGTTCTTTTCACCAAGCTCAACCGCACGGTCCCATGCAGCCATGGCATGCTCGACCAGATTGCCTTGCGAGCAAGATGCATGGTCAAGCGGCACCGGATTAACGGAAAGGCCTTCATAGCCGTCCGCTTTTCCGTGTGCAGCTTGTCTGTGGTTGCGCATGACGCGCAGCATATTGTCGGCGTTTGGCGCGTGGCCCGGGAAGGTTCCCAGCTCGCCCGCCATTTGCGCCGATGTTTCGTAGCAGATGCCGGTCATGATCGCGGTGATAGCACCACAGATCGCACGACCTTCGTCTGAGTCATATGAAATGCCTGACGTCATCAACAGGCCACCAATGTTCGCAAAGCCAAGACCCGTTGTGCGGTACTCGTAGGAGAGTTTCGCAATCTGCTTGGATGGGAATTGCGCCATCATGACTGAGATTTCGAGAACGATCATCCATAGGCGTGAAGCGTGCTCAAAGCTGTGCACATCAAACGCCAGCGGGTTTTCAGCCGTTGCTGCAGCTTTATCGCGGAACTGAAGCAGGTTCAAAGACGCGAGGTTACATGCTGTGTCGTCGAGGAACATATATTCTGAACACGGGTTCGACGCGCGGATTGGACCTGCCGCCGGACATGTGTGCCAGTCGTTCATCGTGGTGTTGTAGTGAAGCCCCGGATCGGCAGACTGCCATGCAGCGGTGCCGATTTTCTCCCATAGATCACGCGCCTTCAGCGTTTTAACAGGCTTGCCGGAAATACGACCGATCAGGTCCCAATCTGAATCTTCCTCAACTGCGCGCAGGAAGCCGTCTTTAAGAGAGACTGAGTTGTTAGAGTTCTGGCCTGCAACCGTGAGATAGGCATCTGAATCCCAATCTGTGTTGTAAACCGGGAACTCCATGTCGGTGTAGCCCTGGCGCGCAAGCTGGATCACGCGCTGGATGTAGTTTTCCGGCACGGAGGCTTTCTTCGCGGCTTTCACTTCGCGTTTAAGTGCTGTGTTGAGTTTAGGGTCAAAGCAGCTGTCGTCTTCGCCTTCGCAATTCACGCAAGCCTTCATGATGGCTTTCATGTGCTTGGAAACAACTTTCGAGCCGGTTACGATTGCCGCAACTTTCTGCTCTTCGCGTACTTTCCAATCGATATATTCTTCGATGTCCGGGTGATCGATATCGACCACAACCATTTTCGCCGCGCGGCGGGTCGTGCCACCGGATTTGATCGCACCAGCAGCGCGGTCACCGATTTTCAGGAAGCTCATCAGGCCTGAGGATTTACCACCGCCAGAAAGGGATTCGCCCTCGCCTCTGAGGTAGGAGAAGTTTGAGCCTGTGCCTGAACCGTATTTAAAGAGGCGTGCTTCACGGGTCCAAAGATCCATGATGCCGCCTTCATTCACGAGGTCATCGCTTACAGACTGAATGAAGCAGGCATGCGGCTGCGGATGCTCATAAGAAGACTTTGATTTTACGAGCTTACCGGAGAATGGATCGACATAATGGTGTCCTTGCGCCGGGCCATCAATGCCGTAAGCCCAATGAAGACCGGTGTTGAACCACTGCGGTGAGTTCGGCGCCACCATTTGATTGCAGAGCATGTAGCGCAGCTCGTCATAAAAAGCCTGAGCATCTTCTTCAGCGTCAAAATAGCCGCCTTTCCAGCCCCAATAGGTCCATGTGCCCGCAAGTCGATCAAATACCTGACGTGCATCCATTTCAGAGCCGTATTGCTCTTCCTTCGGGAGATCAGCCATCGCGTCTGTGTCAGCTTCAGAGCGCCACAACCAAGATGGAACAGAGTTTTCTTCTACTTTTTTAAGGACTTTCGGAACGCCAGCTTTTCGGAAGTATTTCTGCGCAATGATATCGCTTGCCACCTGCGACCAGTTTGCAGGCACGTCAATGTTTTCGAGCTTGAACACAACAGATCCGTCCGGATTGCGGATCTCACTGGTTGCCTGCCTAAATTCGATTCCCTCGTAAGCGGACTGATTTTCTTTTGTATACCGCCGTTCAATGCGCATCTTAGATCCCTTTCAAATGCTCCATACGTCCAGTTTTTAGTCTTTTCTGGACACAATCCTTTGCAGGCCAGCTAAATATCACCAACCCAAACTTACCCGTACTGTACTCTTGTAGTTCTGCCCCCAAACTCACATCAGCGCCGCAACGCTACACCCGGGCAAGACCCCAATCCTGTTTGCTTCTCACGAAGCAGTGAATCTATATCTTGTGTTTAGCTTGGCTGTAAATACTAAATATAGTGTTAACAGAACATTTTCACAACGATATTTAAATCACTTTTTGTAGCCGAAATTCCCCCATCAGGCGCAATTAATCCGCCTCCTGAAAACTCTCATTTTCGAAGCAAAATCAACGCATTTACTGGAAAGAACCGTATCTCGTCTCGCAGAAGCTTTCGCCTCCCCCCAATCCGTAATTCGGTCCAACTCAACTGAAGGCGAGATTAGCCAGACCAAAAAACCATCGTCAAGATATTGTCGTCATATTTACCAAAAAAACTACATGTAGTGGGTAGAATGTGGATTGCGTGGAAAACACTTGAAAAAAAGATTCATTGTTTTTTCAACATCTTGTATCGATTCACCCCTATATCCCTATATTTTTGGTATTGAATTTTTAACAATTTCAGGACTCTGCGATTCCCGCTGTATAAATTATTCAGTTGAGGCGAATCGAAACGCCCGTCACACGCTCAAAGGTGTGTTCTGGGAATAAGAGGCAGACACATCTTAACTGCTCTCTCTCATGCTTAACAAAGCGTAGCAAAATACCCGAATATTCGAGTTTCTTGGAACTTTTTTTAAACCTACGGTTGTTATGATCGCGCAATTAAACATAAGCCCCCGAGATCCACAATGTACAAAAAATTTATTTCTGAACGTGATGGCAATATTGCCGTTACCGCCGCACTCCTTATCGTACCCATTATGCTGTCAATCGGTTCAGCCGTTGATTATACTGGCTACAGCGCAAAACAATCAAAACTCAAGAATGCGGTTGATGCAGCTGTGCTCTCAATTGGTCAAGACGCGCTTACAAAGTCAAATTCACAACTAAAGCAAGATGCGACGGAATTCTTGAAAGCGAACCTTAGTCCAGAAGACTTTGCTGCGATAACAGGTATTAAATTCGCCCCCAATAGCAGCCGCAATCGTTTTAGACTCAGTGCTACTTCATCCTATGACACCGCGTTCATGAGAATCGCAGGCATCGATAAAATCAACTATGAAATCGCCTCAACAATAAACCTCTCAGGCGGAGATTTTGAAGTTGCTTTGGTTCTTGATTCGACAAACTCCATGTCACTTGATGGCAAAATGGATGCGTTGAAAGCCTCTGCGACCAAATTCGTCGATGATATTTCAGCATTCAATACAGGCCAGCCCAGAGTAAAATTTGGTCTCGTCCCATTTTCAGACTACGTCAATGTCGGAACCAACCAACGCGGCGCGTCTTGGTTGGATGCTCCAGATGATGAAACACAAAACATCTGCCAAATGGTTCGTCCGATACTTTCGCAGTCAAATTGTTCGGATGAAACGCGCTACAATGATGGCGTCCCTTACACGGTTAATATTTGTCAGAATATTGAATACGGTCCTGAGGAAGAACAATGTGGCGATGTTACAACAACCTGGAATGGGTGTGTCGGATCACGACCATCCCCTCTTAACATCGAAGATCGCAGCTATGCGACTAGGGTTCCCGGCCTGGCTGGTTTTTCATGTGGCACCCCTCTGACGCCACTAACCACAAGCGCTAACCAACTAAAAACTGCAATCAACAACCTCGTCCCGAATCGCGACACTTATATCCCTTCCGGATTGACTTGGGGCTTACGTGTCCTTTCACCTGCGGCACCTTTTACAGGCGGCACAAGTTATTCCAATGCAGGCACTAAAAAAGTACTCATTCTGATGACCGATGGCGAAAATGTAACATCTGTTTCAACTACAGATAGCACACGCCACAATGGTGGTGATCCAAACGAAGCCAATAAAGTTACACTGAAATTGTGTGATGAGATCAAAGATCAGGATATCACCGTTTACACCATCGGGTTTGGCACATCGATCCCGACAGGAACGCTGCAGATGCTGAAATCTTGTTCAACAGATTCGAACAACTATTATGCGGCCGCCGATGCAGCAGCGCTTGCAAGTGCATTTGAATCGATTTCCAGTCAATTGACGTCACTCTATCTGAGTGAATAAGTGCAGCTAAAAATAACACTTTGAAAATCCCGCTCTGGCGGGATTTTTTTATACTTGAGCCCTGCACGCGCGCTATAACATGTGCATGGAATCACACGATCAGGACATATCACTTCACGAAGAAACCGCTCCCGCTGATGCGGGGATCTACACGCCAGACGATACACTTCGGCCTGAGTTTGTATCTCACGTTCGTTCTCTGATTGAGGAAGATGACGCAAAGAAACTTCGTGACATCGTTTATGCGCTGCACGAATCTGAACTTGGCGATCTTCTCGAAACACTTGAAGCAGATGAACGTATTTTGCTTGTGGGCCTCACAGGCGACAAGTTTGATTTTGCATCTCTTACCGAAGTTGACGAAGCAATCCGTCTGCAGGTGGTCAATGAACTGCCGAACCAAGTGGTCGCGAAAGCGGTTACAGACCTCGACTCCGATGATGCTGTCTTCATTTTGGAAGATATGGAGGTCGCGGACCAGGATGACATTCTTTCAAAAGTGCCTTTTGAAGAACGCCTTAGACTTCGACGATCACTTGACTACCCGGAAGAAACTGCCGGACGGCGCATGCAGACCGAGTTTATTGCCGTGCCGCCGTTTTGGACGGTTGGACAAACCATCGACTTTATGCGCGAGGACAATGATCTGCCGGAAAAGTTTCACGAGATATTCGTTGTGGATCCGTCTTTTAAACTAGACGGATATGTTGCGCTTGACCGGTTGCTCAGGGCTAAGCGTGATATCGTGATTGCGGAGATTAAAGAGAAAAGCGTTCATCCCATTGATGCAAACCTCGACCAAGAAGAAGCCGCTTATGTTTTCGAACAGTATGACCTGGTATCCGCTGCTGTGACGGATGACATTGGTCGGCTTGTTGGCGTTTTGACGATTGATGACGTTGTTGATGTTATCCAGCAGGAGGCTGACGAAGACATTAAGCGTCTGGCTGGTGTCGGCGACGAAGAACTCTCTGATAATGTGGTCGAGACCACCCGCTCGCGCTTTACATGGCTGTTTTTGAATCTGCTTACCGCGATTTTCGCCTCCGTTATCATTGGATTGTTCGATGCAACCATTGAAGAAATGGTGGCGCTGGCGGTTTTGATGCCGATAGTCGCTTCAATGGGTGGGAATGCAGGAACACAATCCATGACTGTTGTGGTTCGAGCTATCGCCACCAAAGATATCGATTCTTACAACGCCATGCGTACCATTAGACGTGAGTTTTTAGTTGGGCTTATAAACGGCATTTTGTTTGCGTTGCTGATTGGCGCTGTCGCGGCCGTTTGGTTCTCCAATTCGAGTTTGGGCGTCGTGATTGGCATTGCGATGGTCATCAATATGATTTCAGCCGCCTTGGCTGGTATCTTAATTCCACTAGCTCTGGATAAATGGAATATAGACCCCGCTATTGCATCAAGCGTCTTCGTGACAACCGTGACAGATGTCATCGGTTTTTTCGCCTTCCTCGGCCTCGCCTCCTGGTGGTTTGCGATCTAGGGCTCAGGACCATTTACCAAACAAACGGGTGTAACGTGGTTACGCGCTTGATTTCTATTGAAAACACAGGCACCTTACCTTCTGACTTACTTTTACGTAAGAACGTCTGGGGGCAGGTTTAGGAAACACTGTGAATAAAATTGATAGAACAGAATATTACAGCATCACTGATTTAACGAAAGAATTTGATGTCTCAACGCGAACCATTCGCTTCTATGAAGACGAAGGTTTGATCACACCTTTACGACAAGGTCGTACGCGTCTCTTTCGCCCTTCTGACCGCCGCCTGTTGATGTTTATCCTGCGTGGCAAACGCCTTGGGTTCTCAATTGCCGAGATTCAAGAAATCATGGCGATGTATAAAGAGCCGCCGGGAGAAGCCGGCCAACTCCAACTGCTCATTGATCGCGTGAAAGAAAAGCGGGACCAGTTGAAACAGAAACGCCAGGACATTGAAGAGACAATCTCTGAATTTGATCAGATTGAAGAGCAATGCGTGGAGCGACTTGCCGAATTGGGTGTGAGCCGGTGACCGACCTGATTGTGCGCCCTGCCCGCGAGGATGATCGCGCGCAATGGGAGGTTCTGTGGAAAGGCTATCAGGAATTTTATGAAACCAATTTGGATCACGTCACCGATGGTCTTTGGATGCGATTGCTGGGCAACAAGCCACAAGATCCGATTTGTCTCGTAGCAGAGCAGAATGGAAAGATTCTCGGGTTCACGCATTATCTTTTCCACGGGTCCTGCTGGTCAGACAAACAGCGTATCTATCTGAATGATCTGTTCACCTCACCTGAAGCGCGTAGCAAAGGCGTTGGACGGGCGCTTATTGAAGCGGTGTATAAAGCCGCGGATCAATCCGATGCCGAAACGGTCTACTGGCTTACACAAGACTTTAATGAAGCAGGCCGTGCGCTTTATGACAAAGTGGCCAAACTGACGCCGTTTATCAAATACAACCGGCCGTAGTCTCAGCTGAACGTCAGATGCCCGCTGGCGAATGCGAACGCCAGTATCAGACCGATCATGATCGGCTGATGAATTAGGTAATAGACCAAACTATTTCGCCCTAAGAACTTGAGGAGCCGGCCCAATTTTCCGTTGAACTTCGGAGCCGCCAACGCGTTAATCCAACCTTGTTCACTTGATAGTTTTGCTAATGCGATCCCTAGTAGCGGGGCGGAAAACCAAGGGAACACCGGAACAAAGTCGCTGGAGTTCGGGGTAACCGCGGACAAGCCCGTCCACCATAACCATTGCGGATCGAACAGCTCTAAATGCGTGGTTTGCCCGATCCAGAAAACAATTCCGGCGAAAAGCAGTGTCATCATCCACGGCATGTGAGTAAAGACTAGGCCAACGACACTGGCGAATGCAATCTGATGCAGGATGCCAAAGAAGATGTATTGGTCAGGTGTCGCAAAAAATGTGGCAATGGTGATGACGAGTGCTGCGCCTGCAATCATCAACAGCCTTTTGCGCCATTTAGCCCAATGCACCCCACCCGCATGCGCCAGATACAGACTGAAGCCCGTTAGAATGAGGAATGAAGACGCAATAGCACGCGCGAAATACTTCCAGTGAGGCTGAGTAATAAAGCCCTTCTCCTGAAAGCCAAACAACTCCAGATCAAACGCGAAGTGGAAGATTGTCATGGCAATCAAAGCAACGCCACGCGCAAAATCCAGAAACTCTATACGTTGACTTTGGGGCGTCATGCTTCTCGGGCTCTTTCTTGAACCCAGAACACGCATTTACGAAGTTTTGGGTGTCGTCATTCTGGCGATCATCAGACCGCACAAGACAAAAGCAAGCGCAAGCAGTGTTGTCCAGTGGATAACTTCACCAAGATACAATGCTCCGATCAAAATTCCGAATATCGGCACAGCATTCATCGCGAGTGCGAAGGTTGAAACGCCTAAACGCCGAACGAGCCAGTAGCGCATGAGATACGCCAATCCGGTCGGTGCTATCCCAAGCCAAATAAGATTGATCCAAGCCGTTCCGCTTAACGCGAGGTTGGGCACCCCTGCTCCGACCCACGCAACAGCAACCAGCATGATTGATCCTGCGCCAAGTGCGTAAACCGTGAACAGAACCGGATCGAGATCAATTCGCCGCATGACGAAGCCCGCAATCACATAACACGCACCAGATGCAACCACGGCCAATTGCGCGAGGAACGCTGACGACCCTAACCCTTGAAACGCCTGCGGGCCGACAAGAACAGAAATCCCGGTCATAGCAAACAGCACTGCCAAGGCGCGACCTTTGGTGATGCGTTCATCTTTGGTGGTGAAGTGACCAATGATCATCGCAATAAAAGGCGTCACCCCCAAAAGCAGCGAACCCACGCCCGCATCGATATGCTTCAGCGCCCAAGAAATAAGAATGAACGGGATGACCATGTTCAAAAGCGCAACAATTGCGATACCGGATAACTGGTTTTTTGGTAGTTTGAACTGCTGCTTCAACAACACCAAAAACGGCAAGACAGCTAAAAACCCAAACGAAACGCGCAATGCGGCACCCCAAAGTGCTCCCGTCTCTGCAACCAGCACTTTAATAGAACTGAAGGCAGATCCCCAAATAATGGCAATCGCCAGCAGTAATGCGATATCTCGCAACGTTGGTTTTGTTATTTCTGACAAAGGGTTATCCTGCATGAGGAGGCGGCGGGCTTTATGTCTATCGCAACCGTCATCTTTCCACCATGTTTTTGCCATGCATTCGCCGCATGGCAGCAATGCATATATAGCAGTGAGTGGCTGTTGCGCATTCCAGCAGATGGGACTATCTCACCTATTAACAAGGCCTTAAGGTCAAAATAAAATATCAGGGACGTGACATGGACGAAAAAGCTGAACCATCGGTTTGGTATGTGGCTAGTATTGCTATCTGCATCTTTACAGCAGCGATGATTTTATCAGGTGTATTTGGTGGTGGTGAAACTGCAATCGCAATTGCTGCACAATAATAAATCTCTAAACTACAAGATAGAGCATTTCGAAACCGGCGTTAGCCGGTTTTTGTTTATGGATCGACAGCAAGTGTCGAGGGGAAAACAGTTGTATTGTGCGTTTACGTCCATTAGTGCCAATACAAACACAAAATGAGATCAGGTCTATGTTTCTATCGGTTTTTGAATTGTTCAAGATTGGCATTGGCCCCTCTTCTTCCCACACGATGGGCCCGATGGTGGCGGCTTCCAGATTCCT